>JAGLFE010000545.1 GCA_023144675.1 Thiomargarita sp.
TACTTGAAACTAAAAGCGGAAAGTGGGTTAAAAATTGGCAATTATTAGGATTAGGCTTAATTTTATTATTTTCTTCATTCGTTGGATTTGCTTACTATTTTTTTACTGATAGTTGTGAATCCTTCGATAATGCTAATATCATCGTTGAGCCGCAAAATCCTGTTCCCAATCAAATTATAAAAGAAAAAAAATCCAGATGAAAATTAAACTGTTATTTATATTACTGATTTTTATTACTGGAACTGAAGTTGGTTTAGCCACACCTGAAGATTTAAACATAACCAAAAAAAGTGTATTAAATATTATCAATGCAATGACAGATAATAATGGACAATTAATTGGTTATGGAACAGGAACAGGTTTTCTTATTAATTCAAAAGGCTACTTATTAACTAATAATCATGTAATTGCAGCAGAAGCGGGACTTAATTCAAGCTTGTTGGTTGTTGATGGGGATAGTATCGCAGAAGAAAATTTAAAACCTGCAAAGTTGATATGGACATCAAAAGAAAAAGATATTGCAATCATTCAGGCTACAACTATTAGTGATAGACCTACAGTTAAATTTATAGATACTATGCCATTAATTGGTAGTGATATTTTTGCTATCGGGTATCCAGGTGTAACAACATCTCATCGTTTAGATGCGCAAAATGTAGAAGCAGTTATTAATAAAGGTAGTTTATCGCTATTAATCAATGAAGGAATTAATGGTATAGCCACTCAGGTTTTACAACATGATGTGCCTATAAATCCAGGAAATAGTGGTGGTCCTTTGGTTGATGTCTGTGGTTCTGTCATTGGTATCAATACAGCGGGTGTTGTTAGTAGAGGGATTCAGGGAGTTTTTTATGCTTCACACATACAAGCTTCAATGGATATACTTGACAGACAGAATATAGCTTATGAAGTCAATTCAACTAATTGTGCAATGGGTACTACTGGAAATAGCCGTGATATATTATGGTTAAGTGTTTTAGCAGTACTTGTTTTTTTGTTTACAATTGCTTTTAGTTTCAGAAAACCTAGAGAAAAAATCATTTGCTCAATTGAAAGTTATACTCAATATCTTCGTCGTCAAGGGAATAATCATTCAAATACACCACAACCAATTAATCCAACATCGCCATCTCAATCAAAAACTTGGCAATTATCAGGACGGGTTAAAACAACCAATGAAAAACTAGAATTAATCTTAACTGAAAATGAGTTAAGACAAGGAATAACTATTGGACGTAATCAACAACTTTGTGATTATTCAATTCCTGAAAAAAAACTTAGTCGTAAACACCTTAGATTATCCTATCAGAAAAATGGTATTTTGATAGAAGATTTAAATTCTGGTAATGGTACTTATATTGATAATCAAAGACTCAAACCAGGAAAGCCGAAAATACTCAATATTGGTAGCCATTTGAATTTAGCAAATGTAATTACATTCAGATTGAATCAATAAAATAGCACTATTTTGAAAAATTTAACATGAGAAAATTTAACCGAGAAATTAATATTTTTACGCTTTCCGCATTAGATTTATTTGCAGCCGCTTTGGGCGCATTCATTCTTTTGACTGTGATTCAATTTCCTTATACTAAAAAGAATGAAGACATTGTTAATGCCAAACGTGCAGCAGAGGCACAATTAAAACAATGCCAGTCTGATTTGAACAGTGCAAAAAATGAGACTGAACAATATAAAGCGGATTTGAACGGTGCAAGAAATGAGGCTAATAAATGTAAAGCGGATTTTAACGGTGCAAGAAATGAGGCTAATAAATATAAAGCAGATTTGAATGGTGCAAGAAATGAGGCTAATAAATGTAAAATACGATTAAAAGAAACTTTCTTAGCGGTGGTTCTAAAATGGGATACTCAAAAGCAAGATGTTGATTTGCACGTTATAGACCCAGCAGGACATGAATTTTACTTTTCAAAGCATAATCGTAATCGGTCTCATTTTGCTTCAGTAGATGCTGAAATTAGTGTCGATCAAGTAGTCGGTCCTGGGGTAGAAATATGGGAATATTATAAAGCGGTGGAAGGTACTTATAAACTTTATGCCAATTTATATGCTCGTAAAGGCAATTCTAAAAATCCAAAAGTAAAAACAGCCGTTTATTATCGTGATGGAGTTAAAAAATTAACCGTAAAAATCTTAACCAAAGAGAAGAAAAAAGTTCTCCTAGGAATAATCAAAGTTAATGCAACTGGAGAGGTTGAATTTGAATAACACCTTAAAAATATTATGAATAAAAAAAAGAGCTATTACAATGCTTTACCAACAGGCTACCGACTTGAACAATATCAAATTATAAAGGTATTAGGTGCAGGTGGTTTTGGGATTGCCTATCTTGCCGATGATACCCGCTTGAACACTCAAGTTGTCCTAAAAGAATACTTGCCTAATGATATTTCGGTGCGGGAACAAGATACTAGCCGTGTATTGCCCAAAGATTCAAATAGTCATGAAGATTATGAATTAGGTCTGAAGGAATATATCAAAGAAGCGCGAACCATTGCTAAATTTGATCACCCTAATATTGTCCAAGTTAAAAATTACATAGAAGCCAATAATACCGCCTATATTGTGATGAACTACATTGATGGCTCAAATTTATCCGAACTAGCGCAAGGTGAAACGGCAACTGAAGCAGAAATTAGGCATATTTTATTACCATTGTTAGAAGGATTAAAGGAAGTTCATAATCAAAATTATCTACATCGTGATATTAAACTTTCTAATATTTTCATTCAACATAAATCACGTAAACCGATATTAATTGACTTTGGTGCGGCACGTTTTAATTTAGGTATCCACAGTAAAAGTATTACCAGCATAGTTACCCCAGGTTATTCACCTTATGAACAATATTATTCCAAAGGTAAGCAAGGCGCATGGACAGATATTTACGCGCTGGGAGCGGTGCTTTATCGCTTAATTTCGGGTCATTCGCCACTTGAATCTCCTGCTCGTATTATGGCAAAAGAAGAAAATGGAATCGACCCGTTAGTGCCTGCGGTTAAATTGGGGAAAAATAAATATAGTCGATCTTTATTGAGAGCAATTGATGTGGCTTTAGCTGTTAAACCATCACAACGTCCGCAAACTATTCAGGCATTTAAAAAAATATTGTTGGGATCGAAAACAATTGAAAATCGTGATGAATTTAATGTTGTTAAAAAACTAGCTAAATCAAAGAAAAACATAGAAAAAATTAATAAAAATCAAGCTACGCAAAGAAGTAGAAGAATAACACCATCTACACCGCCTAAATCAAAATTATCAATTTTTGTTTTTTTAATTATTGTGTTTACAGTAGCGATAGGAGGCTGGTGGGTAAATTATCA
>JAGLFE010000546.1 GCA_023144675.1 Thiomargarita sp.
CGTTCCACCAAAGTATTGGCAGCACAAAAATCAGTGATGGAATTTTTATTAATTAATCACCCCTTAGATTGTCCAATTTGTGATCAAGGTGGTGAATGTGAATTACAAGATTTAGCCGTTGGTTATGGTAAAGATTTATCTGCTTATCAAGAAGGTAAAAGGGCAGTATTTAGTAAAAATTTAGGTCCATTGATTGCAACTGATATGACTCGTTGTATTCATTGTACTCGATGTGTGCGTTTTAGTCAGGAAATTAGTGGCTTACAAGAAATGGGTGCGCCAGGACGAGGTGAACATATTCAAATTGGCACTTATGTTGAAAAAAATATTGTTTCAGAATTATCAGGCAATATGGTTGATATTTGTCCAGTTGGGGCATTAACTTCTAAACCATCCCGTTTTTCAGCTCGTGCTTGGGAAATGCAACAACATGAAAGCGTTGCCCCGCATGACGCTTTGGGTTCTAATCTCTATATCCACACCCGCCGCAATCAAGTTATGCGGGTCGCACCTAGAGAAAATGAAGCGGTTAATGAAGTTTGGATTTCAGACCGTGATCGTTTTAGTTATGAAGGCTTAACAGCTGAAGACCGCTTAACCACACCGATGATAAAAAAAGACGGTAAATGGCAAGAAACAAATTGGGAAGCTGCCTTAGAATTTGCCGTAGATGGTTTAAAAGCAGTGATTAAAGAACAAGGTAGCCAATCAGTTGGGGCATTAAGTTCACCTACCGCAACTACAGAAGAACTTTATTTATTACAAAAATTAATGCGTGGTATCGGTAGCCAAAATATTGATCATCGCTTGCGCCAAACTGATTTCAGCGATCAAACTAATGCGCCTTTATTTCCTTATTTAGGACAGCCAATTGCAAACATAGAAAATTGCGATACTATTTGCATTATTGGTTCAAATCTGCGTAAAGAATTGCCATTGCTTAATCATCGAGTTCGCAAAGCCGTTTCGCAAAATAAGGCTAAAGTTATCGTGGTTAATTCTATTGATTATGAATTCAATTATCCAATTCAACATAAACTAATTGCAGCTCCGACTAATATAGTCAATCATTTAGCTGGTATCGCCAAATCTTTATTAGAAACCAATCAAACGGCATTACTGCCTGAAAAAGCCAAAGCTCTGTTAAATAATGTTTCACCGACTGAAGAACAACAAAGCATTGCCCAATCTTTATCAAATAGTCAAAAAGGAAGTGTTTTATTAGGTCAACTAGCTACTATTCATTCACAATTCTCTACCATTCGTACTTTAACCGCCATTATTGCCAAATTAAGTGGGGCTAATTTAGGTTATGTAGGTGAAGCCAATAGTGCTGGTGCGTGTTTGGCTGGTATGTTACCGCACCGATTAGCTGGTGGTCAAGTTGCTGAAAAAGCTGGTTTAGATGCCCAAGCAATGTTGACGCAAGCTTTAAAAGCCTATGTTTTATT
This sequence comes from Thiomargarita sp., assembly GCA_023144675.1. GTDB lineage: Bacteria > Pseudomonadota > Gammaproteobacteria > Beggiatoales > Beggiatoaceae > JAGLFE01. The sequence goes on from JAGLFE010000546.1 coordinate 1,452, forward strand.
AGGACTTGAGCCTGAATTAGATAGCCAAACAGGTGAAATTGCATTAAATACCTTAAAACAAGCTGATTTTGTGATTGTTTTAACTGCTTACCATACGTCAGCAATTCAAGATTATGCCGATGTGGTATTGCCAATTGCTTTATTTGCGGAAACATCAGGCACTTATATTAATAATGAAGGTTCTTGGCAAAGTTTTAATGGCGCAATTACTCCTCCTGATGAGACTCGCCCTGCTTGGAAAATTTTGCGAGTTTTAGGTAATTTATTTGATGTTGATGGCTTCGATTATATGGATTCAACCCAAGTACGGGATGAGTTAAAACAGCAAATCGGTGCTCAAATTACCAATAATAAAGGTGCTTGGCAAATCCCAACCAGTTTAAATGTTGAAGCGGTTACTGCTCAAGATTTAAGTTGTATTTATGAAATACCGATGTATGCAAGTGATCCATTAGTGCGCCGAGCTAATTCGTTGCAACAAACGGTAGATGCGCAGATTGCAAAAGGTATTCACATTAATCAAAAATTAGCCAATAAATTTAATTTAGAACAAGATACGCCTGTTCACCTTAAACAAGGTAATGTTAAATTTACTTTAGCGGCAGTTATTGACGACCGAGTTCCTGAGCAACATGTGCTTATTTATGGTGGACAAACAGCAAGTATGCAATTAAATCCATCGCAGGCAATTGAGCTTAATATTGTGGCTTGAAGGGTATAATAATAAATCCCAAGCTAATGTTTTGCAAATTTGAAAAAAAGTTATTACTATATTGATAAATGCAAGCAATTTAATAAAAAAGTAAAATAATGGTAGCCTATATATGCTGCCATTTTTTTATATGGAGGTTCAGGAATAAATTAAAGAAGAAGGCTTAAATAAAGGCTACAAGGACTTATCCGAATAATCAGTGCACGACAAGCAACGACTAAAGAGCGGAAAAATTATGAAAAGCGTAGAATCTATTGAACAAAATCAAGATATGCTCTCTGAATACCATTTTGACTACTCAAAGGCAAAACCCAATAGATTTGCCAAACAGGCAGAAACACGAATTACTATAACTTTAGACCCTGACGTAGCTCAAATTTTTACAACATCTGAAGCTGTAAATAAGGCATTAAGAGCCATTTTAGTAGCATTACCAGATTCTCAACTTCACGAAAAAGCACGTAGTAGATTGGAGTGAATTCACAAACTCCAACAATAACAACATAAATTCCTTTGAAAATTAATATCGAAATATATCAAATATTGGAACCTGCGAATGCTGTATAAGCGGAGCGTTATAGACCTCTCAATATAGTTTTATAAATTGGCATTTATTAAATATTATGATCAAAAAACTACAATTTAATCAAGATATTTTAATACAAATATCATCTGAGCAAATTATTAATGCTGTTAAAATTTTAGATAAGGAACAACAAGAAAATTTAATTGAAGATTTACTTGCCATAATAAGTCCACAATATCTAAAAAGTATTAAAGAAGCACGAAATAATTATCAACAAGGTAAAATACATTCACATGAAGATGTATTTGATAATATATGAAATATGAGTTTGTTTATACTGATGTAGCGTTTAAAGATATTCGCAAATTGGATGTAGCGACTAAACAACGTATCAAAAAAACATTAGAATGCTATCAAAACAATCCATTACATTATGCACGCAAATTAACAAATATTGAATGTGGTGAATATCGTTTCCGAATAGGAAATTATCGTATTATTTTTGATTTAGACGGTTATAAGATAATTATTTTGCGTGTTGGGCATAGAAAAAACATTTATCAAAATTTAAATTAACATATAGGGTGAATAATATTATCATTATTCATAAAATTCTTTAATTAGTTTTCAGAACTACCAATAACTCAATAGGTTTTAAAATTATGCGTTTTGTATTTATTACTTTTTAAATGCAACTTAGGTAAAATGCT
>JAGLFE010000547.1 GCA_023144675.1 Thiomargarita sp.
TAATTACGTAATATTTAACATAATGCTATCATTTATGCCACCCTATGAATTTGACCCCAATTAATTCTGCAATATTGGGTAGTCCTGAACAAAGTAGTGATGGTCTCAAAAAACCTGCTAGGTATCAAAGACCTAACAGGTTTAGCACTACCTATTTTAGGACTACCAAAATAACGGACGAGAAGCTGCAATTTTTATCGCTATCTCCCAAATTTTAAAAAAACGTAAATTGCAAAATTTATTCGCTAATCCATTGCCAACTAATCCACATAGCAATAACACAAATTATTGTTGCCACTGAATAAATAACGGTTGCGCCAAGATTCCAAAAATAACCACTGGTAAAACTACCAATTGCCCCTCCAGCACCAAAGCTTAAACTGCCATATAAAGCTTGTGCTTTACCTTGATGATTATCGGGAAAGTAACTGCGAATAAGTTGCATGGCAATACTGTGAAACAATCCAAAACTCACGGCATGCAATAGTTGTGCAACTAATAATATAGTTAAGGAATCAACATAATAGCTAATAAGCAGCCAACGGATTCCAGTTATTCCCAAGCTAAATATAAATAAACTTTTTAATGAAAAATGAACTAAAATACGGTGAATTACTATAAATAAAGCCACTTCTGAAATTACACCTAATGCCCATAATTGCCCAATTAAACTACGATTATATCCATGCTGTTCTAAGTAAATAGAATAAAATGTATAATAAGGACCATGACTGGCTTGCATTAGAAAACAAGTAACAAAAAATGCAATTACGGCAGGTTTTTTTATAATGGCATAAAAATTATCCGTAGTTGTATTATGAATTTCTATTTTCTTTGGTGGTACTAAGAAACTGCTTAACCAAATACTGGCGAGTAATCCCATTAATAAGGTAGGTAACAACGTAACACTAATATGTTCAAATAGCCAACCAAATAATAGCACGGCAATCACAAAGCCGACCGAACCCCATAAACGAATATGGCTATAGCGATGGGATTGCTTGGCTAAATGGGCAAAGGTAATTGCTTCAAATTGAGGTAGGGCTGCATTCCAAAAAAAACTGAATAAACCCAATATTATGGCAAGCCAAATATAACTGTTGCCTAAAAATATTCCCAAAAAAAGAAACATTCCAAAAAAGGCATTTAAACGAACAATTCTAAGATGTTGTCCAGTATGATCAGCAATCCATCCCCATATAATCGGTGCAATAATTTTGGTAGCTAAAATGATGGCAATAAGTTCACCAATTTCTTGAGTAGTAAAACCAATCGTATGTAAATATAATCCCCAATAAGGAATTAAAACCCCTAAACTACTAAAATAGAAAAAATAAAATGCAGATAAACGCCAATAATGGGGAACTTGCTTCATAAATTACTCAATAGTTAATACTATTTTTCCAGTGGTATGCCCTGTTTCTATCATTTTATGTGCTTCGGCTACCTGTTCTAAGGGGAAAGTTTGGCTAACTTTAACTTGCAACTTATTTTTTCCAATTAAAAGATTGGCTTCTTCCAACATAATTCTTTGAGCTATACGGGTAGCACACATTTTATTCAACATTGGAGTTAACATTAATTCATAAATAATACTTAAATTTTTAACTTTGGCAATTTTTATAGCGTTGCTATCACAAGCAGGATCAAGTATAGTAACCATTTTTCCGTAAATATTCATTGCTGGAATAGAAGCACAAAAATTATTTCCACCAACGGTATCGAAAACAACATCTACACCTTTTTCCTTAGTCCAATTAAGTATTTCTTTAACAACATCTGTTTTTTGGTAATTAATACAAAAATCTGCACCTAAAGATTCTGTAAATTGAGCTTTTTTGGGTGAACTAATTGTTACAGCTACCTTTGCCCCCAAACTTTTAGCCAGTTGAATTCCCAAATGCCCAACTCCGCCAGCACCTGCTTGAATCAACACTGTTTGATTAGGTTGTAATTGCACTCGGTCAACTAAAGATTCCCAAACAGTAATCCAAGCTAATGGTAAAGCCGCGGCTTCAATCATGGATAATGTTTTTGGTTTTGAAGCTACATAATCTTGGTGAATAGTGGTATATTCAGCGTAATTGCCTGGTTCGTCAGTTCCAATACCACCATTGAAAAAATAGACTTCATCGCCAACTTTAAAACGAGTAACTTGTTTGCCAATTGCATCAACAACACCAGCTCCATCACATCCTAAAATGGTCGGTAATTTATTTGGTTTCATACCACCTTTTTGGCGCATTTTATAATCAATTGGGTTAATTCCAGCCGCTTTTAAGCGTACCCGAATAAAATTTGGGTCTGATAATTCAGGTGTAGCAATTTCTGTCAATTTTAAATTTTCAACTCCACCAGCAGCAGTTAGTAAAACAGCTTTCATATTTCATATCCTTTAAATGTGGATGTTCATTAAAAAAATAATTTTCTAAATTTTTGAATCATTTAATATTTTGTAGTTCTTAACTGAAATAATGCTAATATATTTTTTAGGCTAATTATATAAAATTAATATTCATAAGTTATTGAATTATAAGATACAAATACTAAGTATAATAATACTATTATAGCAAAATCATTGATATTACTATTTATAGGCATATAATTTGCTATTTTATATTATTTACAAAAATTATTATAAATTATTAGTATAATATTTAGGAATAAAAAATTTAACCGATATTAAATTTGAAAACAAAATCAATAAATAATATGATTAATATACTCATTGTTGATGATAGTGAAAATAATTTATTTACACTTCGTACTTTGATTGAAGAATATATTAATGCTAAGATTTTACAAGCTCTAACTGGAGGGCTTGCCTTAAAAAGTTTAGTAGAATATGATATTGATCTTATTATTCTTGATGTGCAAATGCCCGATATGGATGGTTTTGAAACTGCCAAGTTAATTCAAGCACGTCCTAAATCTCAACATATTCCAATTGTTTTTTTGACCGCTGCTTATAAATCAGAGGAATTTCAACAAAAGGGTTTTGACATGGGGGCAGTTGATTATTTAACTAAACCCATTGATGCTCCTCAATTAATTAATCGTATTAAATCTTATGTACGCTTTATTGAACAGGACCGTTTACATAAAAAAGAGTTGGAATCTAAAGTTAAAGCAAGAACAGCGGAATTATTAAAAGCACATAATGAATTAGAAATACGGGTAGAAGAAAGAACTATTGCCCATTTAGAAGCTAAAGAACTAGCAGAACAGGCTCAAAAACAAGCCGAATTAGATCGCCAAAAAGCTGAAGTTGCTCAAAGATTAGCTGAAGAAGCTAATACTGCTAAAAGTCGTTTTTTAGCCAATATGAGCCATGAATTACGTACTCCATTAAACGCAATTATTGGTTATAGCGAAATGCTACAAGAAGATATTGCCGATTCAGAAGAAGATAGTGAATGGATTCCAGATTTACAAAAAATTCAAGTAGCTGGCAAACATTTATTGCAACTTATTAATGACATCTTAGATTTATCCAAGATTGAAGCTGGAAAAATGGAATTATGTTTGGAAGAATTTGATCTGAAAATGCTTATTGATGAAATAGTTAATACCGCTCATCCTCTTATTGAAAGCAAAAATAATACCTTGCAAATGTTAATTGACGACAATTTAGGACAAATGCATACCGATTTGACTAAAATGCGGCAAATGCTATTTAATTTACTTAGTAATGCTTCTAAATTTACCGAAAATGGGGTAATTCAGCTAGATGTTAAGTACGATGGGAATTGGGTTAATTTTTGCGTTACTGATAATGGCATTGGTATGACTTATGAGCAACAAAAGAAATTATTTAGTCCTTTTACTCAAGCTGATTCTTCAACTACTCGTCGTTATGGTGGAACTGGTCTAGGTTTAGCAATTACTAAAGAATTTGCTCAAATGATGGGTGGCACAATTTGGCTGGAAAGTGAATTTGGTTATGGCAGTACTTTTATGCTTTCTATTCCTATTAAAATAAAAAAATCGCCAAATATTGAATTGGAAAATGCTAATATTAAAAAAGATGGTGTTATTTTAGTTATTGATGATGATATTGTGATTCGTGAATTACTTCAGGCTGATTTAAGTCAATATGGTTATGCTGTTGCGGTGGCTGAAAGTGGAGATAAGGGTTTTGAATTAGCTTATAAATTACGTCCAGATGCAATTATATTAGATGTTAGTATGCCCGAAAAAGATGGTTGGGAAATACTGTCGATGCTAAAAAATGATTCCTTATTGTCATGTATTCCTATTATTATGACTTCTCTTAACATTGATAAAGAAAAGAGTCTTAAATTAGGCGCAACAGATAGTATTGATAAAAAAATATTACATAGCCAAATTATAAAGGTGTTAGAAAAATATTATATTGGAGAACATGATGATGAATTAATTATGATCACCGATGATGATGATATAGAAAGAGAAAGCACGGCTACTACGTTGAAAGAAAAAGGTTGGAATATATTTCAAGTTGAAAATGGTAAAGTTGCTTTAGAACATTTGGAACGCAAAAAACCAGCGATTATTGTGCTTGACTTGAATATGCCAGTTATGAATGGTTTTGAATTTATTGAACACTTGAAAAATGATGAAAAACTAGGATTAATTCCAATTATCGTATTAACTTCAAAGGAACTTAACCCTGATGAAAAAACTTATTTAGATCAAAATGTAGAATATATTTTGCAAAAAAATCCTTCAGATTCGACCAACAAATTAATTTCACATATTTATGAAATAATGAAACTAAATGCTAAATAGATTAATAGTAACTATCTACCAAGTTAAGAA
>JAGLFE010000548.1 GCA_023144675.1 Thiomargarita sp.
CCAATTAAACCTTAAATGCGAAAAATTTTAACATGATTGATGCGCTTTGTTCCTCGGCAGCATCCTACATTTTTTGGTAGTCCTGAACAAAGTAGTGATGGTCTCAAAAAACCTGTCAGGTATCAAAGACCTAACAGGTTTAGCACTACCTATTTTAGGACTACCAAATTATTAATTTACCGTCGCCAGAAAGCTGGTGTTAATAATACCAGTAAAGTAAAAATTTCTAAACGGCCTAATAACATCGTAAAACTTAATATCCATAAACCAGCATTATTCATTTCATTATAAGTTTCAGCTATAGATCCTAAACCTGGACCAGTCATATTTAATGTCGCTGCAATACCAGAAAAAGCTTCTAAATATCCGACTCCAACTGCCATTAACGCTAAAGAAAGAAATAGGTAACTTGCCACATATAGAATTGCAAATCCTAATACGGCTTGCGAAACATTATCGGGGATTTTTTTATTCCCAATTTTAACTGCAATAACCGCATTGGGATGAATTAGGCGCATAATTTCCCGAATAGCTTGTTTATAAAGTAAAATAACCCGAATAACTCGAAATCCGCCCGCAGTGGAGCCAACACAACCACCGATAAATCCACTGCCTAGAATTAATACAGGCAAAAATAATGGCCATTCACTAAAATCGGCAGTAGCGTAACCAGTACTACTAATAATTGAAATCACCTCAAAACTTGCATAGCGTAAGGCAGTCCAAAAGCTTGAATACACATTTTTCCATAATAATACTATAACTGTTATCGCAATCAACACTAACACAATATAGATAAAAACTCGCCCTTGAATATCATGCCAATAACCTTTTAAATCTTGTTTATTCCAAACTACAAAATGGACGGTAAAATTTAGGCTTCCTAAAATAATAAATACCATTGTAATAATTTCTATACTAATACTATCATAGTAAGCTAAACTTTCATTATGAGTGGAAAATCCACCAGTTGCCACTGTTGAATAACTATGACCGATAGCATCAAATAAACTCATGCCTGCTATCCAATAAGATAAAGCGCAGACAACAGTTAATACGAGATATATATATAATAAGGTTTTTGCAGTATTTTCAAGGCGGGGAGTTATTTTTTCATCTCGCATGGGACCAGGAGTTTCGGCTTTATATAATTGCATACCGCCAATTCCTAATATCGGCAAAATAGCGACTGCTAATACAATAATTCCCAATCCGCCTAACCATTGTAATTGTTGACGGTAATATAAAATTGATTTAGATAAAACATCTATATCTTTTATGACCGTTGCACCTGTGGTTGTGAAACCTGATACAGATTCAAAAACGGCTTGGGATAAGGTTATATCAAGTATAAATAAGAAAGGCAAAGCACCTACTAAACTAAGCACCGTCCAAAATAAAGCGGTAATCAGAAAACCATCATGTAAGTGAATATCTTTTTTAATATGTCGGGTTGGAAACCAAAATAGTAATCCAATACCCAACATGATTATAAAAGCCCATAAAAAAGCGGCTAATTTTCCATCTTGATACCATAATGATACTGCCATTGGTGGTAATAAAGTTAGGCTAAATAATATTAATAATATGCCTAAAATACGTTGAGAAACTGATTGTCTCATTCCTGTTTCCACTTATTTATTTAGGAAGGATGTTTATTTTTTCATGCTATAAAAATATTTTAACACAAATTGTTTTCAACGTTTATTTAGCAAAGATTATTATTAATGCGAATAATTGGTTACATAGTCAAATTGTGATAGTTGTTAAATAATTTGAAAAAATATAATTATCGAATAAATTAAGAATCATTCCAATATATAAAAATACGATTATATTCAAAATATTATTATAAATTAAATATAAAAAATAAAGCTTAGAAATAAAAAGCAATATTTATAATAATAATTGGTAGTTCTAAACTTTATAAATATTTGATACTTAACAAATTTATCTGAAAAACCACTACATTATTCAGGACTACCAAAATAGCTATTAATATCCTCATAAATAGACAACATTGCTGGAATTGCTAGTAATACTAATATGGTGGAAAACATTAAGCCAAATGCAATCGAAGTCGCCATTGGAATTAAAAATTGGGCTTGTAATGAAGTTTCAAATAAAAGCGGTGTTAAACCGAAAATAGTGGTCAATGAGGTTAAAAGTACCGCCCGCAAACGTTGGCAAGCCGCTTCAATCAATGCTTTTGTTATAGGCATTCCTTCTTCACGCAATAGTCGGTAAAAGGTAATCATCACAATTGAATCATTGATAACAATTCCCGATAAGCCAAAAAAACCGAATAAGGATAATATGGTTAAATCTAATCCCATTGCCCAATGTCCAAAAATTGCTCCAACTAAGCCAAATGGAATAATCATCATCACAATTAAGGGCCAACCGTAGGAAATAAATTGCCAAGCTAAAATTAGGTAAATCATAGAGAAAGCAATAATCATTCCCCGCTTCATATCACTTAAAGTTTCTGCTTGTTCTTCCATGCGTCCTTCAAAACTATATTTTACCCCGTAACGAGTATATAAACTCGGTAAAAATTCGGTTGCCAATTCTGCAAAAATTCGGTTACTATTATTAAGGCTTCTATCAACGTCTGCCGAAATTCTAGCGGCTAAATAGCCTTGAGAATGGCGTATTGCCTCAAGCCCACGTTGAGTTTTTATAGTTACCGCCGTGGCTAAAGCTATGCGACTACCATTAGGTAATTGCAACATAAAATCTTGTAAGCTGGATAAGCGATAACGTTCATCGTCAGATAACATCACGCGCACTTCAACTTCATCATATTCATCTTGAAAAATTTGTACAACTTGTCCCTCAAAAGCCGCTCGCAATTGTTGTCCAACTGAAGCAGTAGTTAATCCAAAAGCAATGCCCTGTGCTGTCAAGGAGAAAATCCATTGTTCTCGCCCATAAGGCATATCGTCTTCAATACCAGTTACTCCCTGATAAGTTTTCAAAATTTCCGCTAATTCCAATGCCGCTATTTTTACGTTATCGGAATTATTACCAATTAAACGCAATTCAAAATCCCGACCAGGAGGACCTCCCCGAGATTCGGTAATAGTTAAATTTTCTAAACCTGGCGGATATTTAATTCTAGTTTGCCAAGCTTGAATAAATTGTTTATTACGAACTTGACGACTATCTGGAGAAACTAATTCAATTAATAACGAACCAAATTGATCGCCTTTACGTCCTGAACCTCTAGTAGTAACCGAGCCACTATGCCTAGAAACTACTACTTCGATTAAACCTTCTCCCAAATCCTGTTCGGTTGCATATAAAGTTTGCTCCAAATGAGCTAAAAAATTATCCACTCGGTCGGAAGGAGTTCCAGCCATAAAATTGGCATTTGCCACAATAATAGTACCATCTGGAGAAGGAAAAAAGGTAAAATTCATGCGTCCACTTTTTAATAATCCCACTGCTATTATCATCGTTGCAAGCATAACCGCAATCATAGTCCAACGAAATTCAATAGTTTTAGTGATTAAAGGCCGAAAATAAACATCACGAAACTGCCCAAATCCCCATTCCAATTTTTGCCGTAATGGACTTACTTTTTGCTGATGCAAATGCTGAAAAGAATGACGTAAATGTCCTGGTAAAATCAGAAAACATTCAATTAAAGAGGCAATTAATACGCAAACCATCACCAATGGAATATCAAATAATATATTACCCATTGCTCCACCAATAATCATCAATGGTAAAAAAGCGGCAATCGTGGTTAAAGAAGCTGCCATAACGGGTGAAAACATTCTTTGCGCTCCTCCTTCTGCCGCTAGTAATGGTTGTTCGCCAATTTGAAAATGGGTAAATCCGTCTTCACCAACCACAATTGCATCATCAACCACAATCCCCAAAGCCATAATCATGGCAAATAGGCTAACCATATTAATGCTTCCTCCCACCGCATATAATATAATTAACATACCCATTAATGCAATAGGAATACCTACCGCTACCCAAAAAGCAACTCGTCCATTAAGGAAAATAAATAAGGTCATAACTACTAATACCAACCCACCTAAACCGTTTCTCAATAATAGGGAAATACGTTCATCAATTAATTTCCATGATTCTGCATAGGCGTGTAATTTAATATTGGGTGGCAAACGGGGGCGAGCTGTTTCTAACCAACTATGTAAAATACGAGCGGATTCTAAGGCATCATCTTGTTCGGCACGTAATAATTTAAGTTCCACTGCCGCTTTACCTTGATAAGTAATACGTGTTTCATGTTGTTTCGGACGGCGTTCAATCGTTGCAATTTGTCCTAATTCAATATAACGACCTGATTTATCTACAATAATCGGTAATTGCATAAATTCCAATTCGCTACGACTTTGTTCTAAACTACGTAATTGGCGAGAAATATCGTATTTTCCGATTTCACCAGCCGGTATATCAAGGCTGAATTTAGCAATTTGATCGGCAATTTGGGGTAAAGTAATGCCTAATTCTTCCAATTTAATTTGTGAAATTTGAATTGCCATTTCTTCTTCAGGCAAGCCATCAATATCAATTTTGCTAATACCCAACTCTAATAATTCATGCTCAATTTGTCTAGTTAAATGTCGTAATTCACTAATATTATCGGTTCCCGTAATCAGTAAACGTGCTATTCGGTCATAACGAGCTACTCGACTAATTTCTGGTTTTTCTGCCGTAGTAGGCAAATTGCGTAATAAGGAAACTTTTTCTTTAACTTCATCTAATGCCCAACCCATATCAGTATGTTCTTCAAATTCTAAGGTAATAGTTGCAACACTTTGGGTAGAAGTCGAATTCATTTTACTTAAATTATCTAAGGTTCGTAATTCTTGCTCAATGGGACGGGTAATAGAAATTTCTACATCTTCAGCAGTTGAGCCATTCCAAACAACGGATACAGTTACAATATCTAAGGCAAAATTAGGTAAAAATTGGGTATTTAACTTGCTTAAAGCAAAACCACCTAGTAATATCAACATGATCATGAGTAAATTCGCCGCAACTCGATGTTGAGCAAAGATGCCAATTAAATTTTGTTGGTGAGTGAAGATTTTCATGATTTTTTATTGGATAATGTTGATTATATTGCTTTATCTAGTTTTTCAGTTATCAGGTTATGCTCTGCTAACCCAACCTATATTTACTTAATTTTTTTAGTAATCCTAAACAAGGTAGTGATGGTCTCAAAAA
>JAGLFE010000055.1 GCA_023144675.1 Thiomargarita sp.
AATCATGTTAAATTTTAACTCTTAATTAGCATTTAAAGCTTTAATTGGTAGATAGTTATGTTTTTAGTTAAAAAACTTGATAGTTGAGTATCAAATTTCATAAATGAATAATCATATACTATCAATTAAATCATAAAAAATCATAGTTTAGACAAAAGGATTAATAATATGAAAAACTTATGGGATGATAATCAAGCAGCTAAATACCAAACTGATTTAGAAATAAGGGTTTATAGCTCCAGATTACTCGGACAAGAATCGAAATTAGTATTGCATGGCGGTGGTAATACTTCAGTAAAAACTGAGCTTACCAATATATTTAATGAAAAAGAACATATATTATACGTAAAAGGTAGCGGTTGGGATTTAGCCACCATTGAAGCAGAAGGATTTGCACCAGTAAAATTAGATATATTAAAGAAAATGGCGCAATTACCCAATTTAACTGATTCAGAAATGGTGCAAGAACAAGGTTCTGCTATGATAAATCCAAATGCACCCAATCCATCAGTAGAAGCTATATTACACGCCATTATTCCTTTTAAATATGTTGATCATACTCATGCCGATGCGGTGGTAACGATTACCAATACTGAAATAGGGGCGCAACGTATCCAAACAATATATGGCAAGCGAGTTCTAATTGTACCTTATGTAATGCCAGGCTTTATTTTAGCGCAAAAAATTTGTTCCATGACCCAAAATATTGATTGGGAAAACTTAGAAGCTATTATATTACTTAATCATGGTATTTTTACTTTTGCTAATAGTGCTAAAGCCAGTTACAATCGTATGATTCAATTAATTACTGAAGCTGAAAATTATTTGGAACTACAAAATGCGACTCCTAAAATTTCTCCTACACATGAAACCACTGGATTGCATAAAAAATTAATTGAATTGGCGAAAATACGTAAAAGTGTTTCTAATATAAAAGGCGCGGCGGTGATTGCTAAATGGGATACTAGCGTGGAGGCTATGGATTTTTCAAATCGTGCTGATGTTTTTGCTATTGCTACTCAAGGACCATTAACCCCAGATCATGTTATTCGTACCAAGCCGATTCCAGCTATTTTAGATGATAATCCAGAAGAAGATATTATTAACTACGCTGAAGCTTATAATGAATATTTTAAACGCAATACTAATGAGCATTTAATACAACTAAATCCTGCACCTTGTTGGGCTATTTGGCACGAATTTGGGCTAGTTTCTTTTGGTCGTAGTTTGAAAGAAGCTAATATTATTTCTGATATTAAAAATCATACCATTGAAGCGATTGAAATTGCTGAAGAATTAGGTGGTTGGAAAGCTTTGCCTGAATCTGATATTTTTGAACTAGAATATTGGGAATTAGAGCAAGTAAAACTGGCTAAACATAAATCATCATTGCCTTTACAAGGAAAGATTGCCCTAGTTACTGGAGCTGCCAATGGGATTGGTCGTGCCTGTGTGGAAGCTTTGCAAGCTCAAGGAGCGGTGGTTGCTGCCATTGATATGAATCCAGCAATTACGACTTTATTTAATCAACAAGAAATTATAGGTATTGAATGCAATATTACTAATCAAGAATGTATTCAATCTGCTATTGAACAAACTGTACAACATTTTGGTGGTTTAGATATTTTAATTAGCAATGCTGGCAATTTTCCAATTAGCGAAACCATTGCTAAAATGAAGATAAAAACTTGGAATGATAGTTTGGCAATTAATTTAACCAGCCATCAATGTTTACTACATGCTTGTATTCCATATTTAACTGCGGGCATAGAGCCAGCGGTGGTGATGATTGCCTCTAAAAATGTAACCGCACCAGGACCAGGGGCAGGAGCTTATTCAGTTGCTAAAGCTGGACAAACTCAATTAGCTCGGGTTGCAGCTTTAGAATTAGGTTATTTAGGTATTCGGGTCAACGTGATTCATCCTAACGCCGTTTTTGACACTGGTATATGGACTAATGAAGTTTTAGAAAAACGGGCAACTCATTACAATATGAGTGTTGAAAAATATAAAACTAATAATATTTTGAAAACCGAAGTTACCTCAAAAAATGTAGCCATATTGGCTTGTGCGATGGCAAGTCCTATTTTTGCAAAAACCACGGGTGCGCAAGTTCCTGTTGACGGAGGCAATGAAAGAGTAATTTAGCAATAACGCAATTTAATTTGGCAAAAAGGTAAAGTTTAAAAATCAAAATATTTACGAAAAAAGTTGAATTTTGTATAACCGCCTATATATTGGCTCTTAACTACCAATCAAATTATTTAATGCGTAGGATTTCTAATAAAATAAGTAACTATCTACCAATTAAAGCTTTAAATGCGAAAATTTTAACATGATTGATG
>JAGLFE010000056.1 GCA_023144675.1 Thiomargarita sp.
TTTATTTCAATCGCACCTTTAATCTGTTTATTTATTGCTACAACCACTATAGAATGTCCTTGTTTATGACAATCGGTTTGAGTTTGTTTAATAATTTCAGGTATGTAAATACCTTCCATATCCATAAATCGTAGGCTACCAACTTGGATAATAGTGTTTTTATTATGAACCGTAATGCCATAACCCATTTGATAATGGGCGTTTTCTATTGGAATAGTTGCTAACTTATTATCTTTGGCATATTTAAGGATGGCACGAGCAATTGGATGAGTGAGTTTATGTTCTGCTGCTGCCGCATAGCTTAAAACCTGCATTTTAGTCAGCGTATCACAAGTAATAATTTTTCCTACGGTAGGTTGTTCTATAGTTAGCGTACCAGTCTTATCAAATAAAACTGTGTCCACTTTGAGTAACTCTTCCAATGCTCGTCCATCTTTTACCAAAATACCTTGCTTTGAGAGAAAAATTAAGTAATTGAAGGTTTGTAAAGAAGCAAAGGTTTTAATAGAATTGCCGGGGCTGCTATACAGTAAGACTGTTGCTGGTAAAATGCCAATGATTGGCAACAATATGCCAGCAGTGCCCATTAATGGGAGGGCTACTTTGTCGGCCCATTGTTCGCCACGTGACTGAATTGAGGTTTTATAATCCGCAGTATGCTTTAAAATATCACCTACTTTAGCTACAGTCGTATCAATTCCAGTATGTTCAATTTCTACTAAAATTCTACCACTAATAATCAATGTTGTGGCAAGCACCTGATCACCAGCGGTTTTCTCCGCTAATACAGATTCACCAGTGAGTGCGTGTTGATCAATCATTGCAGCACCTTCAACAATTTTACCATCAACTGGAACGATATTACCAGTATTGACAATAATAATATCATTTAACTGAACAGTTTCTATAGCAGTTTCAACTTCGCTACCATCCTCAGTCAATAACCAAACTTTGTTAGGCTGTTGTTGGAAAACATCGTTAATCATTGCTTTGGAGTGGTCTTGCGTTTTTATCACCATTTTATCGCCAAAGTGATAGAGTCCAGCAACTAATGCTGCTGCAAAGTATTGTCCAGTCCCTATACAAACTACACTAATAATAGAATGAAGCAAATCATTTTTAATCCGTTTTTCCACTAATAGGGATTTTTCTGCTTTCTTTAAAATAGGAACGGTACTGTAACTAATTAAACCTAAACCAAGCAATTTAGCTGGATGATAAACATAGCCTATCGCTATCGTAGCAAAGGCTGCCGTATTTACCTTCAGATAATGATTGACTTGTTTTTCCTTTTCATTCACCTCAATGCTATCAGGGTTGATCAAGCTATTTTTCTTGACATCTTTAACCGGCTTGTTTGTTTTAGTGCTTTCAATAACTCTTGTCACAATATAAACAGCTGCTAAGATTTTAAGACCTAATGGTATCATATTTTATATTTATTATTTCCTTTGTGCTAAAATGACAATCTTCTTCGATTTTTACTCGTGTTGATAATTCTTGCTTGGCTAAAATTATTGATATTTCAGTGATTAGTTGGTTTTTTGAAATATTAAGACTTGAGAATACCTTTTCTTGTATTTGTTGCAACCTATTTTACCTCCTCTTTATTAGACAACAACGGCTAAAACACTTAGCCATCCAAGCCATGAGTTTTGATTCATTTGGTTATGAAATATTACACTCTATCATATAAGCTTTATCATGCG
This sequence comes from Thiomargarita sp., assembly GCA_023144675.1. Lineage (GTDB taxonomy): Bacteria > Pseudomonadota > Gammaproteobacteria > Beggiatoales > Beggiatoaceae > JAGLFE01. Next base: position 1,710 of record JAGLFE010000056.1, read on the forward strand.
GCGAAACAGTTAAAAATACTACAGTTTTATCTGGAAAATTTTCACATAAACAAAATTCGCATTTAGGAAAGTAACGACATTTTTCGCAAATAACAAAAAACAATACGAAAATTACGGTCAATTCTAACGCTCCAACAACCTAATAAATTCAATTTTCCACTTACATCCGTTATGATATTACGTCTTTCATTTTTAGGAAGATTTCGGGAAAATCCTTGTTTGATAAGCATCCAACGAGTAGCATAATCACTATCATTTTCAGGAAAAATGACAATAGCGTCTATTTCAAAAGGATGACGAGATTTTACCTTGCGAAAAGAATTGCGTAATGTGTCAACATAATCGACTAGCAAAGTTTTTAAGCGTTCGGCAAGATTAACCGTAAAAAAGTAAGTACCTCCCACAATCCATGCTCGACGATATTGCATATTAATCTTTGAAATAACAAGGTATAAAGGTAGGTTGGAGTGAGTTTAGGAACTCCAACCAACACAATTTAATTTACATTAAGAAAATGCTGGAGTTTGAGCGAAAGTAAATGTTGGAGTTCATAAGTTCACTCCAACCTACGCAAGCGTCGGGTTACGTTTCACAACTCGACCTACATGGCTAGACATATCCAGGTTATATCATATTTTAGCGCATGACGCTTTGCTTATATGGTTTATGTCAATATTTTGATTATATGTTTTGCAAGAATATCATCAATTTCTGTATGTCTTGGAATCGGTTGTTGTTTTCCTGTATCGAGATTTTTATATAAATCATGATTACTTCCATGTCTAACAAATATGCAGCCAGCTTCTGTAATTATTTTTATAAGCTTTTTACGCTTCATACAGTAAGTTCAAGTTCCTTGATATCATGTTCGATAGGAACATCATCCATCATCATTAAGTTATAAGCATCTTGAATATTTTTTTCTAGTTCTTCTAATGTTTTCCCTTGAGTCATAATTTCTGGATATTCTAATATTTTTCCTACCCAAAAATGTT
>JAGLFE010000057.1 GCA_023144675.1 Thiomargarita sp.
AGAAAACCAAAAAGTTGATTTTTTAAGTGGTAATGAAGCGGCTGCACTGGCATCACGTGATATTAATTACCATGTGATGGGTTATTATCCCATTACGCCATCCACCGAAGTAGCTGAAACGCTGTCCCAAATGCAAGCTAATGCTGATCATGATATTTCAATGATTCCCGCCGATGGTGAACATGGAGCGGCGGGTATTTGCTACGGGGCTGCTTTAGGCGGTGGACGGGTGTTAAATGCTACTTCTGCCAATGGTTTACTTTATTCCATAGAACAATTGCCAGTACAAGCGGGGACGCGGATGCCGATGGTGTTGAATCTGGTTGCCCGCACAGTTTCGGGACCTTTAAATATCCGTTGCGACCATTCCGATTTGTATTTTACTTTAAATACTGGTTGGCTAATTTTATTAGCGAGAGACCCGCAAGCCGTTTATGATTTGAACTTGGCTGCGGTTAGAATTAGTGAACATCCTGATGTTAGATTACCGATTATTGTCTGTTACGATGGTTTCTTTACTAGCCATCAAAAACGCCGGATTCAAGTCTTTAAAAAAGCCGATACCATTAAGGCATTTGTGGGCGAAGCTAAAACTGAAATTACCGCTTTAGACCCTAGAAATCCGGTTACTTTTGGTCCTTATATGAATGACCCAGATATCATTAACAATAAGAAACAACTTTCCTTAGCAATGGAAGCGGCGCGTAAGGTTATTCCAGAAGTTTTAGCTGAATTGAAGCAAATAACTGGGCGTTCTTATCCTATTTTAGATGCGTATCGGATGGAAGATGCAGAATATGCGGTTATTTTAATTAATTCCGCCGCTGAAACTGCTAAAGAAGTGGCGGATCAATTGCGGGAAAAAGGGCAAAAAGTTGGGGTATTATCGCCGAATGTGTTAAGACCCTTTCCAGCGGAAGAATTTCGTCAAGCCCTGAAAAACGTCAAAGTTACTCTAATCGGTGATCGGGCTGATTCTTATGGAGCCGATGGCGGGAATTTATCTTTGGAAGTACGCGCTGCCTTGCAACAGGATCGTAATAATAAAACCGTTATTTTAAGCCGTATTTATGGTTTAGGTGGACGGGATTTTTATGATGCTGATGCCGAATCCTTTTTTGAACAAGCACAACAAAGTGGGAAAGTGCCTGCTTTTGACTATCATGGTACTTATGCCGGTGATGCCGAACATAATCCACCTAAAGGAATGCCAGCCATTGACCGCAAAGAAGTTACCCGCAATATGGCACACGTTGAAGTTGATGAAAAAACGGGTCGCTTGCATGTTGAATTAAAAGCATTATGGGCAATGAGCGATTTAAAGAGTCGGATGGCACCGGGACATGGAGCTTGTCCAGGCTGCGGTATTTTCCCAATGTTGCATCAAATATATAGTGTTTTAGAAGGCGATATCGTGGTGTTATTCCATACTGGTTGTGCGATGGTGGTAACAACTGGCTATCCCAAAACGGCACATCGTATAACTTATATTCATAATTTATTCCAAAATGGAGCTGCTACTTTATCTGGTTTGGTGGAAATGTACCATGAACGAGTACGGCGCGGTGAATTACCTGAATCCGATGACTTAACTTTCCTAATGATTAGTGGCGATGGCGGCATGGATATTGGCATGGGAACTTCGATTGGAACTGCGAATCGGAATCATCGAATGATTATTTTGGAATATGATAATCAAGGTTATATGAATACCGGTTCCCAACTTTCCTATTCTACACCTTTAGGGCATCAAACTACAACCAGTCAACTCGGTAGCCGATTATCTGGGAAACGTTTCCATCACAAAGATACTGCCCAAATTTTTTCCGCTTGCCATTTGCCGTATGTATTTACCGCCAGCGAGGGTTATGCGGAAGATTTAATGCGGAAAATTGCTAAAGCCCAGTGGTATTCAAAGCGGGAAGGTTTGGTTTATGGGAAAATTTTATCCTTCTGCCCACTTAATTGGCGCACCCCTGATGATAAGGCACAATCGGTGTTGCAAGCGGCGATTGATTGTTGCTTTTTTCCTTTGTACGAAGTGGAGAAAGGACATACGACTATTACTTACAATCCTGATATATTGGACGCACGGATTCCAGTATCTGAATGGCTAAAACAAATGGGTAAAACTAAGCATTTAGTTAAATCTAGTAATGCTGACATATTGCACAATGTTGAAATAGAAGTTGATAGACGGTGGCAGCGGATAAAAGCGATGCACGATAGTGAAGTGTTGTAAGTTTTTGTAATTTCAATTTTGAACAAGAGCAAGTCAGAGGTTTATTTCTGTTTTTTGGGTGCTTTTTTGTTTAATTGGTATTGTTATAGTTTTCTTGTCTGAATCAGAATTTTTAGGAACTAAACAGATTGTATTTAAAAACAATAGTTCGGACAGTTTTCATAAGTTATTGTTATTAAAGTATTTTTTATTTGCAAGTAAAATTGAAAAATTGCTTGATTTTCAACTACTTAATATTTTAATTCAATCAAATTTTCAAAAACTGTCCGAACTATTGTAAGAATGGATGTAACTATCTACCAAGAAATACGTATAAAATGTAGTGCTGAGGAACGAAGCGCATC
>JAGLFE010000058.1 GCA_023144675.1 Thiomargarita sp.
GGAAAAAAATATGCTAACAGTTCATACCTTAGAATTAGGACCAAAAGAAAATTTTATTTACCTAATTGAAGACCATGCTTCTAAACAAGCCGCCGTTGTTGACCCAGCTTGGGAAATAGATAAAATAATTAAACTTGTCCAACAACAGGATTTAGAAATTACTGAGGTGCTATTAACTCATACCCATTATGACCATACTAACGGGTTATCCGAAATATTAGACAATTATGATGCAAAAGTACATTTATCAGCAGCCGAAGCCGACTTTTGGAGCCATTCATTAAAACAACCAGTATTACACTATGAAGGCGACACTATTCAATTAGGAAACACTAAGATTACAGTTTGGCATACACCTGGACATACGCCTGGTTCGGTTTGCTATCATTTAGATGGACACTTATTTACTGGCGACACCTTATTTGTATATTGCTGTGGACGTTGCGATTTAGATGGTGGCAATCCAGAACAGATGTATCATTCCCTAAAAAAATTGGTTAAAAATATTCCAGCCGCAACCATTGTTCATCCAGGACATTATTATGCCGTGCAACCTAATTGTACTATGGCAGAACAAATTGCAGGCAATCCATTTATGCACTTTGATGAAATATATAAATTCATCCATTATCGCAATGTGCAACATAATCAAGAAAGACAAAAACCTTATACTGCCGTTGAAAAAACCGCTTTTTTGCAAGAACATTTACTTAAAAATTAACTTTTGTAAAAAATCACAAATTTACATAACAATAAAATTTTCCAAGCATTTTATTGTTATAATCCAAAATAATCATTTTTTATCAATTTAAACAGGAAATTAAATATGTCCGCTTTAATTTGTGGTTCATTTGCTTTTGACACCATAATGGTTTTCAACGATAAATTCAAAAACCATATTTTGCCAGAACAAGTGCATATCATTAATGTATCTTTTTTAGTGCCTGATTTACGAAGGGAATTTGGAGGTTGCGCAGGTAATATTGCCTATAATTTAAATATGTTGGGTGGCGATGCTCTGCCAATGGGAACAGTGGGTAACGATTTTGCTGCCTATGCAGATTGGCTAGATAGCTGTGGTATTTCACGTACCCATCTTAAAACAATTGAGCATAGTTACACTGCCCAAGCTTTTATTACCACTGACATGGATGATAACCAAATCACCGCTTTTCATCCAGGAGCTATGAATTTTTCACATCTAAATACTATTTCGCAAGCCAAAGAAGTAACCATTGGAATTGTTTCTCCAGACGGACGTAAAGGAATGATTGAACATGCCAAACAATTTGTTGCCGCTGGAGTTCCTTTCATCTTTGATCCTGGACAGGCAATGCCTATGTTTAATGGCAATCAATTACTGCAATTTGTTGAGCAAGCTAGTTGGGTAATCGTCAACCAATATGAATGGAAATTAATGGAAGAGCGCACTGGTTTATCACCAGAACTAATGGCTCAAAGAGTAAAAGCATTAATTGTTACTAATGGAGCAAAAGGTGCTATAATTTATACAGATAAAACTTTTTTTGATATTCCCAGTGCAACTCCTAAAGCGGTTAATGATCCAACAGGTTGTGGCGATGCTTTTCGAGGCGGTTTATTATACGGTTTGATGAAGGATATTGATTGGGAAACCACGGGTAAAATTGCTTCACTTTTAGGAGCTATTAAAGTCGAGCATCATGGTACTCAAAATCATCGAGTAACAATTGATGAATTTAAACAGAGATTTAAACAAAATTTTGGCTATGCGCTTATTTAAGTGTTATGGCTAAAGAAAAAAGGTATTAAAAATAATGGAGTGCAAAACTTTAAACCCTAATAAATATTTAATTGATTATTAGTGAATACCACCTTAGCTCGTATTGATCCAATTACTGAAAGATTTGTTGTTGCCATATTTATGGCGGCAATTATACATATTATTTTCATCTATGGTGTGGGTTTTAATTCACCTAAAATTAAAGAACCACCTAATATAGTAATGGAAATAATTTTAGTACAAAAAAAGACAAAAAATGCACCTAAAGAAGCTGATTATTTAGGTCAAGCCTCCCATGAAGGTGGTGGTGAACAGCCAGAAAAAGCTCGCCCAAGAACACCAACTATTGCTCCTTTCCCAGATAAAGTAGCGAATCTTGTTTTTACACCTTCTCCACCTCAAGAAGCATTGGCACCACAATCAGAAGAAACTGAAATATTAATTGCTAATGAATCAAAGCATTCTATCAAACAACAAGAACATCTTACTGAATCTGAAGAATTAGCAACAGATGGCGATGCTATAAATACGGCTGAACTGCAAAAACATATTAGTGAAAATTTAATCTTTATTAATAAAACCGTTGCTCGCTTATCCAATATACAAGCCGAATTAAGTGATAAAATAGAGGATTATAGTAAACGTCCACGTAGAAAATTTATCAATTCCAGTACCAAAGAAGATAAATATGCAGCATATATGTATAAATGGTGTAAAACGGTTGAAAAGAGAGGTACTGAATATTATCGCAAACAGGATAATCTTCAAAATATTGCAGGGGTTTTAATATTGGATGTTGCGATTAATTCGGACGGGACAGTACGAGAAATTAATATCGCTAAACCGTCTAAACATCAACTTATTAATGAAGCGGTGAGGCGTATTATATCTGAAACTCCCGCATTTATGCCATTTTCACAGGAAATTAAGGCAGAAACGGATATTTTACATATTACACGTACTTGGAATTTTAATTATAATAATTTGAATACGCAATAAAAATTGGTAATCCTAAACCTGTTAGGTCTT
>JAGLFE010000059.1 GCA_023144675.1 Thiomargarita sp.
TCAATCATGTTAAAATTTTAACTTTAGCATTTAAAGCTTTAATTGGTAGATAGTTACTATATTTCAATAATGTAACTATTCACCAAGTTATGTGGGTTGGGTTAGCAAAACGTAACCCAACATTACTCAATGTTTATTTCTTTCTAACTGCCGATAAGTAATAGCTTCTGTTAAATGAGAAGTTTGTATGGCTTCACTATCATCTAAATCTGCTATAGTGCGGGCAACTTTTAAAATTCGATACCAAGCTCGGGCTGATAAACCTAAACGTTCAATGGCTGAATCCAATAACTGTTCATCATTTTCATTTAAAACGCATACTCGTTCAATTTCCTGATTACTAAGCAAATTATTAGCTTTATTAGTACGTTCTAATTGTTTTTCCCGCGCCATTATAACTCGTACTCGAACTTCAGCACTACTGGTTCTAACGGTATCTTTTCGCAATTCAATGCGAGGTAAATTAGGCACTTCTATATGTAAATCAATTCTATCTAACAACGGTCCTGATATTCTAGATCGGTAACGGGCAACCTGATGTGGCGAGCATTGGCAACGATTACTGGGATCACCTAGATAGCCACAAGGGCAGGGATTCATAGCGGCAATTAGTTGAAAATTAGCTGGAAATTCTGCCTGTTGAGCAGCTCGGGAGATGGTAATACGTCCCGATTCCAAGGGTTCACGTAACACTTCTAACACCCGCTTATCAAATTCAGGTAATTCATCTAAAAATAAAATGCCATTATGAGCTAAAGAAATTTCCCCTGGACGTGGATGACTACCTCCTCCAACTAAGGCAACACCAGAAGCAGTGTGATGCGGAGTGCGAAATGGACGAATTCCCCATATACTTGCATCAAAACCGCCCACCGCAATAGAAGCAATAGTTGCCGTGGCTAAAGATTCATCTTCAGTCATAGGCGGTAAAATACCAGGCATTCGACTTGCAAGCATGGTTTTTCCAGTTCCAGGCGGTCCTAACATTAGCAAATTATGTCCACCAGCGGCGGCTACTTCCAAAGCCCTTTTAGCATGATGTTGTCCACGTACATCGCTTAAATCAGAAATATGGTTAAGAACGGTGGGATTCGGCGTTTCTTCACTGCAATAAGGAGTAATTGAATCTACTTGTTGCAAGTGTGAACAAATATCCAATAAAGTTTTAATTGGTAAAATAGAAACTCCGCTAACCATAGCAGCTTCACTAGCATTTTCAATAGGAACGACAACATAGCGTTGCGCTTTTCGAGCTTCTAAAGCCATTGGTAATATGCCACGTACTGGACGCAAATTTCCATTTAAAGCCAATTCTCCCAAAAATTCGTATTGTGATAACTCTTCTTTAGGAATTTGTCGGGAAGCAGCTAAAATTCCCAAGGCAATAGCAAGGTCAAAACGCCCACCTTCTTTTGGTAAATCCGCTGGAGCTAAATTAATTGTTATACGCTGTAATGGAAATTCAAATTGGCTATTAATTATAGCACTGCGAACCCGATCTTGACTTTCTCTAACCGCTGTTTCTGGTAAACCTACGATGGATAAACGAGGTAAACCATTGGTTAAATGAACTTCAATAGTAACTGGTAAAGCTTGAATACCAACTTGCGCTCGACTATGAACAATGGCTAAAGAAGACAAAGGTAAAATTTAACTGGTTGAATTAGAATTATTTGTTTGTTGAGTGGCGATTTGTTTTTCTAGCTGCTCTAATTTGGCACGAGTACGATTTAATACTGCTATATGTACTTCAAATTCTTCACGAGTTATTAAATTCATTTTACGCAAAGAAGCATCTAGGGCAACTCGCAAATTTTTTTCAATATCTTGGTGTAAATTTAAGAAACCTTTAGGCAAAGTTTCGGTAAAAGTCTTAAAAAAATTGTCAAAATTAGGGATTGAACTCATTTATTTATCTCCATAATGTTTTTCACCCATCTGAATAAAATTGCGTCCTTGTATTTTACGTCTTTGATTTACTTCCCGTAACGAATAAACACAACCACAATATTCCTGTTGATAAAAATGTTCTTGTTTTGCAATATCCAACATTCTTTGCGAACCACCTTTTTTACGCCAATTATAATCCCAATAGCTTAAATCATGGTAATTTTGAGCAATTTTTTTGCCAGCAGTATTCACTTGTGTTATATCTTTCCAACGTGAAATACCCATTGAACTGGTAAAAACCTTAAAACTATGTTTTAGCGCATATAAAGCAGTTTTTTCAAAACGCATTTCAAAACAATTTGTACAACGTTGACCGCGTTCTGGTTCAAATTCCATGCTTTTAGTTCGATTATACCATTTATCTAACTCATAATCGGCATCGACAAAAGGTATATTTAATTTTTCGGCAAACAGTTTATTTTCATTTTTACGTATTTCATATTCCTTTAGCGGCTGGATATTAGGATTATAGAAAAAAATTGTATATTTTATATTAGAATTTAACAAAGCTTCCATAATTTGTCCAGAACAAGGTGCGCAACAGGAATGCAACAAAATTTGTTTTTCATTATTGGGTGGAATAAGCTTTGGATGTTTAAACATTTTTATCTAAAAATTAGAAAAGGTATTTTATTATATTTGGTTTTTTATATTATAATACAATGTTATTTAGTAAATTATTTTCATCACATATACATTTATAATTCAGTTATTAATGCAAATAAAGGGAATATATTTACTTAATTTTCCTAATTATTTTTTTTGTATAACTTTAATTATTTATTTAACTTATTTTTTACAAACTCTATTATTTTACAATAAGGAATTTTTATGCCACTTATTCGACCCTTTGCTGGTTTGCGCCCTACGCCTGAAAACGTAGATAAAGTCATTGCTCCACCTTATGATGTTTTAAACTCTCAAGAAGCTCGCATTTTGGTTAAAAATCGTCCTTGGAGTTTTTTGCATATTTCCAAACCTGAAATTGATTTGCCAATCGATACTGACCCATATAGTGAAGCTGTTTATCAAAAAGGAGCCAGTAATTTACATAATATGCTGCATAAAGGCGTTATTGAACAAGACGAACAAGTAGCTTATTATTTATATGCTTTGACTATGGATAATCATAAACAAATAGGTTTAGTCGCTGTTGCCAGTGTCGATGCTTATAATAAAAATATTATTCGCAAACATGAATTAACCCGTCCAGATAAGGAAAATGACCGCATTAAACAAATTGATACTTTGAATGCTCAAACTGGTCCAGTATTTTTGACTTATAAACATGATAACATTATAGACGATTTGGTCAACAAAATTACCAAAAACTCGCCAACAGTTCAAGTTACTGCGGAAGGTGGAGTAATTCACCAACTTTGGGTGGTAATAGATTCAGCGCAAATTGAGTTGATTAGCACTAGATTTGACCAATTTGATTGCTTATACGTTGCCGATGGGCATCATCGTTCAGCAGCGGCGGCAAAAGTGGCTGAAAAGAGACTTAACAATAATCCAACCCACACTGGTGAAGAAGCATATAATTATTTCTTAACCGTTATTTTTCCAGATAATCAAGTGCAAATTTTTGATTATAATCGTGTGGTTAAAGATTTAAATAATTTAAGTGCGACTGAATTTTTGCAGAAAATAAGCAATTATTTTGCAGTTAAAACTAGCAATTATGCCTTTAAACCACAACAGGCTGGAGAAATTGGTATGTATTTAGATGGGCAATGGTACCAATTGAAAGTTCACGCAGATAAAATACCTA
>JAGLFE010000006.1 GCA_023144675.1 Thiomargarita sp.
GACAAGGGGAGTGAGCAATTACCTTAAATTTAGAATCAGTGCTGAGTTTGCGAAACGTACCAATTATGTTAAAGCTTTAGACTTCAATATTTTAACTCTTAATTTGTATTTAAAGTTTAGTTGGTAAATAGTTACCAAATTATTTATATTCCTCTAACAAAGCTAAATATTGTTCTTTATTTTCAATATGATTTTGCAAGATATTACGGAATACAGTCGGGTCTTTAATATGAGTTATTTCACCTTCGCGGGGAAAATGTAAATCTTGTAAACGCGATAACCAAAAACGTAGGGCAGCAGAACGTAATACAACAAACCAAGCTTGTTTTTCGATTGGATTTAATATTCGATTTTGATAATAACCATCTAAAATTGCTTGAACTCGTGCAATTTCTAATTGCCCATTTTCTAAACGACACCAGTCATTGACAGTAATCGCTAAATCATAAACAAAAGCGTCATTGCAAGCATAATAAAAATCAATAATTCCCGATAATTCATTGTCTTCAAATAAAGCATTATCCCGAAATAAATCCGCATGAATAATACCATTTGGCAAATTCATATTTTGATATTGAGCTTGGAAATCAAGTTCTGCTTTGAGAAAAATAGCATCATCTTGATTCATAACTGGTAAAACTCGATTCGCTGTTACTCGCCACCAGTGAGTACCTCTTTCATTGGCACGATAAAGGGAAGTATTTTTGGTGGTAATTACATGTAAACGCCCTAAAGAACAACCAATTGCATGACATTGGATTAAATTAGGTTGTTGAATATCTTTTCCAGGTAAGCGTTGTACTAATGCAGCAGGTTTGCCATTAAGATGTTGTAAATACTGCCCTTTTTTATCGGCTAAAGGATGCGCACTGGGTATTTCATTTTCGGCAAGATAAGCCATGAGGTCAAGGAAATAAGGTAATTCTTCATCTGTAAAATATTCAAATAGCGTTAATACAAACTTGCCCGTAGAGGTGGTAACAAAATAGTTGGTATTTTCTATGCCAGCACTAATACCTTCATAACTAATTAAATTACCTACATTATAATAAGATAAAAAATTTTCAAGTTGATGAGGTTCTACATTGGTATAAACAGACATAATATGATGAAAATTGGACTTTTGTTAAATTTATTAGTATTATTAATATTTTATATCAAAATAAGCCAAATATTTCAATATAAATTTTTCATTGCATACCAACGTTTAACATCTTGAGGATAATCAACATCCCATTGAGTTGGCAATAAATAATAAGCTATTTTTAAATCGGTTAAAATATTTTTAGTTTGTGTAAATACATTTGCTGTACCCCAATCTATATCAATAAATAATTTTGGGATTAATTTTCGCATTCCAATTAGTACATAACCACCATCTTCGGCTGGAGCTAAAACAACATGGTAATTTTCCAAAGATTTAAAGGCTTGTTGTATCATTGAAACATTTAAATTAGGACAATCACTTCCTATCAATACCGTAAAATTGGCTTTACTATTGGCAATTGCATAAGCCATACGACTACCTAAATAAATACCTTGTTGGCAATGTAATTTAATGTCGAAATTGGTTTGGCAAGCTTGAAAAAAGGGATGGTAAATATTGGGTGCACACCATAATTGTGTGGTAAAAATTTGACTAAATTGAGTTAAGCAATGCGTTACTAATTGTTGATGTAATTGAGCAGCTTGTTGAGGACTAAAAGTAGGAATTAGGCGAGTTTTGACTTGACCAGGAATAGGAGCTTTGGCAAAAATTTGTAATAGGTTTTTTGTGTAACTAATTTTATTATTAGCTAATTCCATATTTATAAAAATGAGTTGTTATTTGTCATATAATAATTTTAATTTTTTGGAATTCACACCTGCAACATAAGCGAGTCTTAAAAACCACATTAATAAAACAGTGCGAACAATTCCCTTTTGTTCCCAACGACGACTAGAAGTAATTATAGGTGTTTTAATGCAAACTGGTCGAGTTATTTTTTTCAATCGCTTACTTATGGCAATATCTTCCATTAAATAAATATTAGGAAAACCTTTAATTAGATCAAAAGTTTTATGTTTAACGAAAATTGCTTGATCACCAGTTGCAATACTAGTAAAGCAAGAACGCCAATTCATACATTTTTCAATAACTCTAAATAGCCATGATTTTCCAGATAAATTAACATCAAATCGCCCCCATTGACTTTTGTATTTTGCCATTCCTTGAAAAATTAATTTATCTACATTTTTAGGTAACACAGTATCTGCATGCAAAAATAGCAAGACAGAATTATGGGCAAAATAAACTCCAGTATTCATTTGTTGCGCCCTGTTGCGACAACTGCTACTTAGTAAACTATCTGTCAATGGTCCAACTATAGTTCGCGTATTATCGGTGCTATTTCCATCAACAATAATTATTTCATGTCCTGCCTGACGTAATGGTTGCAATGTTTCCAAAGTTTCGGCAATAATAGCTTGCTCATTAAATGTTGGAATAATAATAGATAACAACTCGTTTTTCAAGATAATGCTCCTCCACAACTACTGCCTTGCCCGGCGGTACAAGCATAGCAATGTCCAGCTACTGTAATTGGATTGTTGGTTAAATTCATGTTATTCAATTCAGAAATATGTCGTTTTTCTAAAGAATGCCAAAATAGTGCCAACCCTAACATTTGATTAAAATCACAGTCATATAAATAACCTTGCCAATCAACACTGACCAAATTACGACACATGACGGTATTTAAATTATTATCGTTATGTGCTTGTTGTAATAGTTGCAAATACTCATCAAATTGTTTATTTGAAATTAATGTGCTACCAAATCTTTTAATCGGCATATTACATATCGTATATAATTGATTAAACACAATATTATACTTTTCTTTTAAAAATTTTTTATAATCTATTTCTAAAGTTGTTTGTGGCGCAGGTAACACGCTTCCTTGTGGGTTAAAAATAAGATTAAGTTTTAAGTTAGAATTCTTTTGCCCATAACCTAAACTATTTAATTGTTGTAAACCAACAATGCTACTTTTAAATACACCTTTTCCTCTTTGTTTATCAACATTATCTTCTAAATAGCAAGGTAAAGAAGCAATAATTTCTACTTGATTATCAGTCAAAAAATCAGCCAAGTCTGATTGTTCTGCTAAAGACAATACGGTTAAATTACATCTATCAATAATATGTATTCCCATTTTTCGTACTGTTTCAACTAAATAGCGAAAATTTGGATTTAATTCTGGTGCGCCTCCAGTTAGGTCTAAAATTTTAATTGAATTATGATGTAGATAATTAATAATTTGCTCGCAAGTTTCATGGCTCATTATTTCAGTTCGACTGGGGCTGGCATTAACATGACAATGAAGGCATTGTTGATTGCATAAATAACCTAAATTAACTTGTAAAATCTCTAAATTATCGCGATTAATAGTGGGGAATTTAATGTTTTTTAATAATGGTAGGGTTGCTAACATATAGATTCAATTATAATTGAGTTGGTGGTATTTTTTAAATAAGGTATTCTTAAAAAAATGTAACTATTTACTAATTAAACTTTAAATGCAAATTAAG
>JAGLFE010000060.1 GCA_023144675.1 Thiomargarita sp.
TTCCTTAGTATTTAATTTAGACATTTTTTTAAGTACAAATAATACCATCTTGAAATTTCTCATCTTATCCCCAATACCTTAAAATGTATTTATATATAGTCTTGTCAAAATAACTATAAAACAAATCAATTAATTATGTAAACAACAAACAATTATGGTTAAAATAGAAAATTTACGCAAACAATTTGATTCACTAATTGCGGTGGATGATATATCATTTCAGGTTGAACAAGGCGAAGTATTAGGTTTTTTAGGACCTAATGGTGCTGGTAAATCAACCACGATGAAAATGATTACTGGTTTTTTAATGCCCTCGGCTGGAACAGTTTCAGTGCAAGGCTATGATATTGCCAAAAATCCGTTAGATGTTAAACAATGTATTGGATACTTGCCAGAAGGTGCGCCCGCTTATCCAGACATGACTCCAGCTAACTTTTTAGAATTTATTGCACAAATAAGGGGTTTAAAAGGTAAACAAAAACAAGAACGGATTGATAATGTGATTCAACAAGTTAATTTAGAAACTGTGTTGCATCAATCCATAGAAACACTATCTAAAGGTTTTAAGCGGCGAGTTGGTTTAGCGCAAGCAATTTTACATGACCCAAAAGTACTAATTTTGGATGAACCCACTGATGGACTTGATCCCAACCAAAAACATGAAGTGCGAACTTTAATTCAAAATATGGCAAAGGAAAAAGTAATTATCCTTTCAACCCACATCTTGGAAGAAGTTCATGCTGTTTGTACTCGGGCAATTATTATTGCTCAAGGTAAAATTTTGGCAGATGGAACTCCAGCCGACTTGGAAGCTAGATCTAAATATCATAATTCGGTTAAAATTACTTTACGAGCCAATTCTAATCAAGCTAGTAATATTCGTCAATCTTTATCAAATTTAAAAAATGTGCAAAAATTAATATCATTGACCGAAGAAAATAATTTACTTAGCTACCAACTATTCCCTGAAAATCAACATTCTATCATTGCTGAAATTAGTCAACACGCTCGTAATCAACAATGGGAAATTGAAGAACTTCACGTTGACAAAGGACATTTAGATGACGTTTTCCGTACCATTACAACCGTTTAACAGGAAATAATATGCGTATTAGTTTAATTTGGACACTATTTTGGCGAGAATTAGTGAGCTATTTTGCCACTCCCATCGCTTATGTATTTATTGTGATTTTCCTATTTTTAAGTGGAATTTTTAGCTTTTATTTAGGTAATTTTTTCGAACGAGGACAAGCCGATTTAGTGCCGTTTTTTAATTTTCATCCTTGGCTATATTTATTTTTAATTCCAGCTTTGTCAATGCGTTTATGGGCTGAAGAACGGAAAAGTGGCACCATTGAATTATTATTAACTTTGCCGATTACCATTATGGAAACAGTTTTAGGTAAATTTCTTGCCGCTTGGGCATTTACCGCTATTGCTTTGGCATTAACCTTCCCAATGTGGATTAGTGTTAATTATCTTGGGAATCCTGATAACGCAGTAATTGCAGTCAGTTATTTGGGCAGTTTATTGATGGCAGGTGGATTTCTAGCAATTGGAATCAGTATTTCCGCTTTAACTAAGAATCAAGTAATTGCTTTTGTGATTACCGTGGTTGTGTGTTTAATGTTTATTTTAAGCGGATTTCCATTAGTTTTAGACTTTTTCAGTGGCTGGACACCGCAAGTTATTTTGGAAACAATAAGTTCATTCAGTTTTTTAACCCATTTTAATGCAATTAATAAAGGCGTAATTGACTTACGGGATATTATCTATTTCCTATCCTTAATCGCTTTTTGGTTATTTGCCACCGCCATTTTAATTGAAATGAAGAAAGCAGATTAAAGGAGGAATTATGAATAATAAAATACTAACTACATCCAGTTTGATTATTGCCGCCGTGTTATTACTAGCGGTCAACATTGTAACCGATAGAACTTTAAAAACCGCACGGATTGACTTAACCGAAACTCAACTTTATACCCTGTCCGAAGGTACAAAAAATATTCTGCGTAATTTAGATGAAACCATTACTTTACGTTTATTTTTATCTAAAAAATTGGCTACTCAATTACCTAGTGTTAGTAGTTATACCATTCGGGTTCAAGAATTGCTGGAAGAATATCAACGTATTGCGGGAACTAAGCTTAAATTAGTGATGATTGACCCCGAACCCTTTTCTGAAGCGGAAGATGAAGCGGAAGGATATGGAATGCAAGGAGTTCCAGTGGATAATGTTAATACCATGTTTTACTTCGGGGTTGCTGGCAGCAATTCGACCAATAATGAAGAAACAATTCCCTTTTTTACTCCTAATCGGGCTGAATTTTTGGAATATGATTTAACTAAATTAGTTTATCAATTGGCGAAACCCAAACAAAAAGTTGTGGGAATTATGAGTACCTTAGCTTTGCAAGGTGATATTTCTAATTCGCCTTTTACCCAGCAAAATGCCAGCAAACCTTGGATGATAGTTGACCAAATTAGCCAATCTTTTGAAGTGCAAAATGTGCCAATAGATGTCAAGGTAATTCCTGAAAAGGTAAATGTTTTAATGGTTGTGCATCCCAAAGGTTTTAGCGATAATACCTTATATGCGATTGACCAATTTGTGTTGAATGGTGGGCGGGTAATTGTGTTTGCCGATCCATATTCAGAAGTTTATCAACCACCAACTGACCCTAAAAATCCGTTCGCAGCTATGCAAGCTTCGCGTAATTCTGAATTTACTAAATTATTTGATGCTTGGGGTATTGAAGTTGCTAGTAATAAAGTTATTGGAAATTTACAAACTGCTCAAAAAGTGCAAATTCAAAAGGGCAAGCGTGCTACTATTGTTACTTATCCAGTTTGGATGGATTTAAATGGCGAACAATATTTTAATACTGAAGATATTATTACTGGAAAATTAGGTAATGTTGTGTTTGCAACAGCGGGTTCAATTGTGAAAAAGGGCGATGTCGATATTGAAATTACGCCACTTATAGAATCGGGCGAACAGTCGATGCAGATTGAAACTACTAAATTAGGTGCATTTTCCGAACCTGAAAGCTTGGTGCGGAGTTTTATTCCTGAAAAGAAATTTACTTTAGCCGCCCGTATTACTGGCAATATTAAATCGGCTTTTCCTGATGGTAAACCTGAAACTGAGGAACAAGAAGCTGCTTCCGAAGCTGAATTTAATGCGCCTCATACGGCAGAATCAAGTGAAAAAGTCAATATTATTGTGGTTGCTGATACGGATTTATTGGAAGATAAATTTTGGGTACAAGTTCAGAACTTTTTTGGACAACGGATTGCTTTACCTCATGCTGCTAATGCAACTTTCGTAACCAATGCTTTGGATAATTTAAGTGGTAGCAATGACTTAATTAGTGTCCGTAATCGAGGAAATTTTGCCCGACCATTTACTAAAGTTGAGGAAATTCAGCAACAAGCCGAGCAACAATTTCGGGAAAAAGAGAAAGAATTGCGAGCGCGTTTAGAAGAAGCTGATAGCAAAATTCGGAATTTGCAAAAGGATAAACAAAAGAGCAATGAGTTAATAATAAGTGTTCAGCAACAAGCAGAAATTGTTCAATTCCGCGAAGAAAAAATTAAGATTCGGAAAGAATTGCGTAATGTCCAACATGAATTGCAGAAAAATATTGAAAAATTAGAAAGTCAAATTAAGTTTATTAATATTGGTTTAGTTCCGATATTAATTGGCTTTTTGGGTGTTGGACTAAGTTTTTGGAATCGGAGACGTAGGAAAGGGTTGCGGTAGTTGTTATTAATAAAGTTGTATCTCATTGTATGATTTGTCAAAATATTAAATGATGAGATACATACGCATTGATTTAATAATACTTAATTTCAACTATTAATTCGCAATAATCAAATGAAACCTACAGTATATATTGAATCGTCAGTAATAAGTTATTTGACATCCAAACCTAGTCGAGATATAGTGATTGCAAGTCGGCAAGCAATTTCTCATGACTGGTGGAATAATCACAGCCATAGATTTGAACTCCGCATATCTATTCTAGTGGAAGAAGAAATTAGTCGATGAGATATTACTGCAGCAAAACTTCGTATTGATAAAGTTGCAGATATACCGAGTTTATCTATTTCAGATGAAGCAGTACAAATTGCTGAATTACTTTTATCTTGTGGCGCAGTTCCTAAAGGCAGTAAGGAAGATGCATTACATATTGGTATCGCGGCTGCACAAGGTGTTGATTATCTTCTGACTTGGAATTTTAAGCATATTAACAATGCGGAAACCAAAAAAGCTATTATCGAATTGATTGAGTCATGTGAATACATTTGTCCACAGTTATGTTCACCTGAAGAACTTGGAGGAATATCTGATGATTGAAGATCATATTGTTGAAGAAATACGTCGGTTTCGTAAAGAACACGCCGAAAAATATGGAAATGATCTAAAACGTATTGTCGCCGCTCTTCGG
>JAGLFE010000061.1 GCA_023144675.1 Thiomargarita sp.
ATAATTTTTGCTGGTATTGTAGCTGGTTTACCATCAGCTTTAGGTGGAACTTTAGAATTATCTCGCACGGGTCAATTACATATATTAACAGTTTTAGTATTATTTGCTGTTGTTTTGTTGGTAACAGCTTTTGTAGTATTTGTTGAACGAGGTCAAAGACGTTTGACAGTTAATTATGCTAAACGACAAGTTGGAAATAAGTTATATGCTGGACAAACAAGCCATTTACCACTTAAATTAAATATGGCAGGAGTTATTCCACCTATTTTCGCTTCAAGTATTATTTTATTTCCTGCGACTTTAGGTGGGTGGTTTGGAAGTGCGGAAGGAATGACTTGGTTAAAAGATTTGTCCCAAACTTTATCTCCAGGACAACCTTTATATGTTGCACTTTATGCAGTAGCTATTATTTTCTTTTGTTTCTTTTATACAGCATTAATTTTTAATCCTAAGGAAATTGCTGATAATTTGAAAAAATCAGGTGCATTTATTCCAGGAGTAAGACCAGGTAGACAGACAGCAGATTATATTGATACAGTTATGTCGCGCTTGACTTTAGTAAGTGCAATTTATATGACAGCAGTTTGTTTGTTACCAGAATTTTTAATTTTAAAGTGGAATGTTCCTTTCTATTTTGGTGGTACTTCTCTATTGATTATTGTGGTTGTTATTATGGATTTTATGTCTCAGGTACAAGCCCATTTAATGTCTCATCAATATGAAGGTCTTATGAAAAAAGCTAATTTGAAGGCACAAAGAGGTAACTTATTATGAGGATATTAGATTAATGAAAGTAAGAGCTTCTGTAAAAAAGATTTGTCGTAATTGCAAAATTATTCGTCGTCATGGTAAAGTAAGAGTAATATGTATTGATAAACGGCATAAACAAAGACAAGGTTAGTTAAAATAATCTTGTTATAAATTAATAATATTTTAAGAAACCAAAAAACAAGGAAGAAGTATATATGGCACGTATTGCCGGTATTAATATTCCTGCACAGAAACATGTTGTAATTGCATTAACAGCTATTTATGGAATTGGTTCAACATTAGCACGACGTATTTGTCAATCAACAGATATTAGTCCAGAACGTAAAGTTAAAGATTTAGAAGAAAATGATTTAGAGAGTTTACGTACTGAAGTTGCTAAATATAATATTGAAGGTGATTTACGTCGTGAAATAGCGATGAATATAAAGCGGCTTAGAGATTTAGGCTGCTATCGAGGTATGCGTCATCGGCGTAGTTTACCTGTACATGGTCAACGTACTAAGACAAATGCGCATACTCGAAAGGGACCAAGAAGACCCATAAAGAAAAAGTAAATTAAAATAACTTTAGATTACTCATAGTTAGTTAAGTATAATATGGCAAAATCAACAAAATCAGTATCTCGTTCACGTAAAAAAGTAAAAAAAAATATTACAGATGGTATTGCTCATGTACATGCCTCTTTTAATAATACAATTATTACCATTACTGATCGACAAGGCAATTCATTAGCATGGGCTACAGCTGGCGGAAGTGGTTTTCGTGGTTCACGTAAAAGTACTCCATTTGCTGCACAAGTTGCTGCTGAAAAAGTAGGTAATATTGTTAAGGATTTTGGTGTAAAGAATTTGGATGTACGAATTAAAGGACCTGGACCTGGACGAGAGTCTGCAGTACGATCATTAAATGCTAAAGGTTTTAAAATTACATCTATTACTGATGTAACACCGATTCCTCATAATGGTTGTCGTCCTCCTAAGAAAAGAAGAGTTTAATTTTGATATTTAGAATAATGATTGGTAACTAAAAAATGGCAAGATATCTTGGTCCTAAGTGTAAATTAAGTCGTCGTGAAGGAGTTGACCTTTTTTTAAAAAGTCGAATACGGGGCTTAGAATCTAAATGTAAGCCAGATAAATTACCAGGACAACATGGTGATAAACGTCCACGTATATCTGATTACGCTTTACAATTACGAGCAAAACAGAAATTACGTAGATTGTATAGTGTTCTTGAAAAACAATTTCACAGTTATTATGTTAAAGCAAGTGGAATTAAAGGTTCAACTGGCGAAAATTTACTTAAATTACTTGAATGTCGTTTAGATAATGTAGTTTATCGTATGGGTTTTGGAGTAACACGAGCTGCTGCTAGACAATTAGTAAGTCATAAAGCAATTTTAGTAAATGATAAATTGGTTAATATTCCTTCATTTCAAGTAAAACCTAAAGATGTAATTAGTATTCGTCAAAAAAGCAAGGAACAATTGCGTATTAAGGACGCTTTGAATATGGCTTCTGAGTACGGTTTTACAGATTGGATAGAGGTCGATATTAATGATATGAAAGGTATTTTTAAAAGAATTCCAGATCGGGGAGATTTACCTAGTGATATTAATGAACAATTGGTAGTTGAGTTGTATTCTAAATAATAAATTGTTATAAGCAAGTTATGTAATTAAGCATTTTTTATTTTATATTTTTCTAGCTTATGTTCTACTTTAATATTTAGTAGTTTATTATAATAATTTAATATGAATTGACGATATAGTGCTGAAATGAAAACTTTCTTTATTTTATCAATTAAAATTTCTTAATAAACTTCCTTTTATAATTAAAATAAACAATATTTTAACATTGATAAGTCTTTAAAGTAACTTGCTTTAAAGGCTTTTCTAATTTGAATTTTCTTGAGTTTAAATATGGAACTACTAAAGCCTCGTATAGTTAATGTTAAACATATTAATAATACCACTGCCCAAGTAACATTAGAACCATTAAATCGTGGTTTTGGTTATACTTTAGGTAATGCGTTGAGGCGTGTGTTGTTATCTTCTCTCTCTGGTGCTGCTATCGTTGAAGTTATGATTGATGGAGTATTACATGAGTATAGTGCTATTGAAGGTGTACAGGAAGATGTAATTGATATATTATTGAATTTAAAAGGGATTGCTATTCGTACAAATGCAGTTACGGAAGCAACTTTAAAACTAAGTAAGAAAGGACCAGGTCCAGTACTTGCTGAAGATATTATTTTAGATCATAATATTGAAATTATTAATTTAAATCATATTATTGCACATCTAACTAAAGAATGTGAATTAAATATGACATTGATAATAGAAATGGGAAGAGGATATCAACCAGCTAATCAACGAATAAGAGAAGATAAAAATAGTCCGATTGGCACATTAAAATTGGATGTTTCTTTTAGTCCAGTATTAAGGGTTTCATATCGTGTTGAAAGTGCTCGTGTTGAACAGCGTACTGATTTGGATAGATTGATTGTGGAATTAGAAACAAATGGAACGGTTGAGCCTGAAGAAGCTGTTAAAATGGCTGCTTCTATTCTCATTGATCAATTTTCTGTAATAGCTGATTTACAAAATAGAATTGAAGTTGAAACTCAAAAAGAAAAACATACTGTTGATCCTGCATTATTACGTCCTGTGGATGAATTAGAATTAACAGTTCGTTCAGCTAATTGTCTAAAAACAGAAAATATTATTCAGATTGGTGATTTGATTCAGAAAACAGAAACTGAACTTTTAAAAACACCGAATCTAGGTAAAAAGTCGTTGACTGAAATTAAACATGTATTAGCGTTGCGAGGATTATCTTTAAATACTAAGTTGGAAAAATGGCCACCGCCAGATTTATAAATTTAATCATAGTTTACATTTATTTATTCAGTTTTTTGTAATTATGCAGCAATATATAAATATGTATTTCAAGGTTTATATAATTTAGAGAAAAAGAAGCTGAATAGTTGCAATTTTTTAAAATTAAAGTTTAATAATAGGGTTTATTCTACTTATATTATTATAAGTAACAGGATAATATTTATGCGTCATAGGAAAAAGGGTAGACATCTTAATCGTACTTCAAGTCATAGGAAGGCAATGTTTAAAAATTTGTCAGCTGCTATTATACAACATGAAATTATTAAGACAACTTTAGCCAAGGCAAAAGAATTACGTAGTAAAGTTGAACCATTAATTACATTGGCTAAAATAGATAGTGTGGCTAATCGTCGTAGAGCATTTGCTAAATTGCGTGATCGAGAAATGGTAACAAAACTATTTAATGAATTAGGTCCACGTTATCAAGAACGTCCAGGTGGATATTTACGTGTACTTAAATATGGTTTTCGTACAGGCGATAGTGCACCTATGGCTATTGTAGAACTAGTTGATAGACCAATAGAAGAAGAAATGGCTGGATAAAGTTTATTTATAGCTATTTTCGGTTATATAATGGGTGAACTATTCATAAAGTATTTTTCATCCTAGTTTATTATCTAATAACTCCGCCAATTGTTCATATTTAAAGTTATCAATATAAGGTTGCATAGCTTTTGCTAACTCAATGTTTTGTTTAGCAACTTGCACAAAAAGTAATTCTATTGAATCCATATCTAATTCTTTAAGGGCTTGATAGAATTTATTTCTTAAATCTTCAGAAATTATTAGCCAAGTTGATAATATTGATTTTTCATCAAATATAGTTTTTACTTGTTGCTTTTGATTTTCATAAAAATATTCAAGATTTAAATATTTACTAATCATTTCTAAAAGTTCATTTTCACAATATGGTTTATGAAGTAAATCATCGCAACCGATAGCCATTATCTTAGAATTTTCTTCCTCAAAAATATTAGCAGTTAGTGCAATTATAACTATTTCTTTACCCGTAAGATTGGCTTTAATTAGTTTAGTTGCTTCATAACCATCCATAATTGGCATATACATATCCATAAAAATTAGATGCGGTTGCCATTGTTCAAATACTATGA
Source organism: Thiomargarita sp. (assembly GCA_023144675.1). GTDB lineage: Bacteria > Pseudomonadota > Gammaproteobacteria > Beggiatoales > Beggiatoaceae > JAGLFE01. The sequence continues at coordinate 4,786 of JAGLFE010000061.1, forward strand.
TGGCTTCCTTGCCATTTACTGCCTCCTCCGTTTCAAATCCAATTCTACCTAAAATTTTTTCCAATAATAATCTATTTTCACTATTATCATCAACAATTAAAATCCGAGGAATGGTTTGTTTAGGCGATAATCCAATAATTTTATTACTAACTATTTTTTGTTCAATATCATCTAATTTAGCTATTTTAACTAATATAAAAAATTTAAATAACGAGCCTGTACCTAACTCACTAATTACTTCAATATTTCCTCCTAACATTTGAATATAATTCTTAGTTATATGAAGTCCTAAACCAGTGCCTTCTGAACCAGAATACCGTTTTCCTACCTGAACAAATGAGTCAAAAATAGTATTTAAATCTTGTTTAGCAATACCTTCTCCAGTATCTTCAATTTCAAAAAATATTTGGCATTTTTTATTTTTTTCAAGTCGTTGGCTACGAACTCGTAAATTTATTCTTCCATTTTTGGTAAACTTAATAGAATTTCCGATTAAATTAATCAGGATTTGACGTAATTTACCTACATCAGTTTTGATAAAATGTTCCAATGTTAGTTCATAGTCTAAAATAAATTGAAGGTGTTTATGTTCTGCTCGAATTCGCATCATTTCTGTAACATCTTTTAATATTTGATGAAAATCGGCACTTTCTTCGTTAAAAGTAGTGCGTCCTGCCTCAATTTTAGAGGTTTCTAACACATCATTGATTAAATATAATAAATGTTCACCACTATGACTAATAATTTGTAAATTTTCTAATTGATTAGGGGTTGGAGAATCACGCTTTATTAAATCAGTAAAACCAAGAACAGCATGGATCGGGGTGCGAAGTTCATGGCTCATATTGGCTAAAAATTTACTTTTGGCTCGATTTGCTATTTCGGCTTTTTCTTTGGCTTGTTCTAGTGATTTTTCTTTTTCAATTAAACTTTTAAATAATAATCTATATGGTTTGGTAATACCTATCTCAATAATGGCTTTGTAAATAAAATAAAAGGAAATTATTTTCAAAATATGCCCAACAAAATTAGAAAATCCGTACATATCAATATAAAACGTAAAAGATAATTCAGCCAATATTGTTATAAGTATTGATGCAAAAATTAGCCTTAATATATTTAAATCAAACTGATTACGTTTTTGATGAAGAATAAATAATGAGATTAATAGGAACGAAGAAATAATATATTCGCTATTTATTTTGAATGGAGTTAATCCAACATTTTCAATATAACAATCTGGAAATATACCACTAAATATAGCGATCAATAATATAGAAATTATTATAAAATAGCTAAAAAATATGAAACTAATTTCCAATTTTCGGGTAAAAAATATTGGTGCGATAAGTAATGATAAACTTTCAACATATCTAGCAGCAATCCAAAGTTGAGTTGTTAAACCAGCACTAGAATCTATAAAAATATTCATTCCCTTATACGTTAATGTATGGAATATATCCAAACTAGCAATAAATAGATAAGCAATGCCTAAAAATAGTAGATAGTTATTATCCATAAATTGCCGTGAATTCCATGCAAACATAAAAATACCACAAGCAATAACGATGCTGAATAATTCAGCTAAAGTATGAAAAAGTAAAAAATTATTAGTACTTAAATAGTAAAATACAAATAAAATTAGTCCTAAAAATAGGCTATTGATTATTATTTTAATTTTATCGTTCATAATATAGAATTTACGCATTGACAATATTTCTAATTTGTTTATGTTTAAGTTTTATTTCCCATAAATTTTATTTTAAAAATTAACTAAATAAACGTGAATCAAGCAACATTATATATTATTTCAGCACCTTCTGGAGCAGGAAAAACTTCTTTAGTAAAAGAACTGGTTAATAATACTGAAAATTTACAAGTTTCTGTTTCGCACACTACTCGGCAATCTCGACCTGGTGAACAGGATGGAATCAACTATAATTTTATAGATAAAACCGTTTTTACTCAAATGCAACAAAATAATGATTTTTTAGAATATGCCAAAGTATTTGATTATTACTATGGCACTTCAAAAAAGTGGGTAGAACAAAAGTTGAATGCAGGGATTGATATTATTTTGGAAATAGATTGGCAAGGTGCGCAACAAGTACGTAAAATTAAGTCTAGTGCTGTGGGTATTTTTATCTTACCTCCTTCGCAAGCGGTGTTAAAAGAACGTTTATATAATCGTGGGCAAGATAGCGAGGCAGTTATTCAAAAACGTTTACAAGGTGCAGTTTTAGAAATAAGTCATTATAATGAATTTGATTATTTAATTGTCAATGATGATTTTTTTACTGCGGTCAAGAAGTTGCAAAAAATTATTTATAGTCAACGTTTGAAACAAACTGTGCAGGCACAAAAATTAGCTTTATTGGTTAAAGATTTGCTAAATATTTAGCTGATATAATTTATTTGTAACTATCTACCAAGTTAAGAAATACATATA
>JAGLFE010000062.1 GCA_023144675.1 Thiomargarita sp.
AAAATGGGTTTTTGAGGTTAATTGATTTAGTTTTATTAATTCAAACCAACTAATCTTAAAGCTTTGTATTCCAGTATTTTTTAAATTTTATCCATTAAAAATCGTTTAGATATATGGTGTGATAAATTAATTGTAGTATTCTATTTGAAAAAATTATGTCAAATTATCGTAAACGCCACCGCCGTATTTCTGATATAAATGTCGTACCTTATATTGATATTATGTTAGTTTTACTCATTATTTTTATGATTACTTCTCCATTACTACATCAAAGCATTGAAGTAGATTTACCCGTTACTAAACAATCTAATAATATTGGAACAAGTAAAACTCAATTTATTGTGGTAACCATAGATGCGCAAAAACAATTATTTTTAGATGAAGAACCGCTGGCTTTAACTAGAATACAATTATTAACCCGTGTAATTGCTTTAAGCCGTTTTACCCCCAATTCCCAAGTTTTAATTAGGGGCGATAAACTTTTAGCTTATGGAGAAATTGTGAAACTTATGTCCTTATTGCAAGAAGCAGGAATAGAAAAAGTAGGATTATTAACCAAACCTTCTTTATCATCAGTTGAATTATAGTTTTTATGAAAAATTTCAAGTTCCTCGCTTATCGCCCCAAATACTAAGATGCAATCTTGGAGAATAACGATATTTCATTTTTTTACACACTTCAGCTAACCAATGTTGACGTTGTTTAATTTCATCGCTATTAATTCCTTGTGGCATAAGCACTACAGATTCTGTTGGAATTGATAAAGAATTTACTAAATCTTGAACCTCTTCAATATCGCGCTCGCTATTAATAACAAATTTTACTTGACAATCATATTGTTTTAGAAATGAACTCATTACTTCAAGTTTAATTCTTCCAGCTTCATGAATTTTTTGCCATTGCTTATCAATTGGAATCGAATTTGATAATTTGGGACTCATCGAAATTAAATTTGCCGCCACTGGTGCAAATATAGTAGCATTAGTTTCAATAGTAATATGATGCCCATTTGTAGCTAATTGTTGACATAATTCAGTTAATTCATCTTTCTGCAAAAAAGGCTCACCACCAGTAATAACAACATATTTACTTTTAAATTGAGTAATCTGTTTTAATGCCTCTGCCACAGATATTTGTTTATTTTCAGGATTCCAACTAGTATAAGGCGTGTCGCACCATCCACATCTTAAATTGCAATAGCTAGTACGAAAAAAAACTGATGGTATGCCAATTAATTTGCCTTCTCCTTGTAAAGTATAAAATATTTCACTATATTTCATAATAGACTTTCAATTACTTATTCTTAATATAATTTATGATTTAAGCCATTAAATATTTAATAATAAATAAAATATATGACTTGAAGTACTAAGTTTGTTGTAATTTATTTATTTAAAATAAATAATGATATAATACTTTTGTGATTTTTTTAAACTTATTTGTTTTCAACCATTTAAAGGAAAATAATAAAAATAATGTCCAAAAATTTTCTTACACCTGCTGAAACAGCACAATCTTTTATTACAGTAGGTAATTATAAAACCAGTATGCCAGTATTAAAAGTGATTATATCATCATTTTTAGCTGGAGCATATATAGCTTTTGCCGCGCAGTTAATGACAACAGTTACTCATGATATGGCAGGCTATTTTGGAGTTGGATTCAGCAGTTTTATCGGCGGGGCTGTATTTGGTATTGCATTGGTACTTGTGCTGGTGGCAGGTTCTGACCTATTTACTGGCAATTGCTTACTTTCCATGGGATGGTTAAATGGAAATTTAAATACTGCCCAAGTCTTGAATAATTGGGGATTGGTCTATTTTGGTAATTTTATTGGTTCTCTATTTCTCGTTTGGATGATGTTGAATAGTAATCTTTGGCTAGGGCATGAAAGCCAAATTGGCGCACAAGCAGTTGCGATTGCTTATAAAAAAGCCAATCTTTCATTTTGGGAAGCTTTTGTTAGAGGCATCGCTTGTAACTGGCTGGTTTGCCTAGCAGTGGTAATTGTAGCGGCGGGACAAGATACCATGGGTAAAATTTTAGG
>JAGLFE010000063.1 GCA_023144675.1 Thiomargarita sp.
CACTACCTATTTTAGGACTATCAAATCCTTGTAGTTATTATTATTGATTTTTTGACATTTTATACCCGCTCAATGTAAGCAATAACCTCAAATATCTCTATAAAATTTATAATTTTAAGTAAAATCAAAAATTATAAGGATAACATACTATGAATAGAAGGCAGTTTAATACATTTTTAAAGACTTTTCGGCAGTTGCGCAGACGTAAATATCCTATGTTTATTATTGTAGGAATAATATTTACCTCATTTTTATTTCAAACTTTCCAAATTTCTTCGCAAGATTTTTCTCTGGATTCATCAAGTGAATGCAAAGTATTAAAAGTTTATGATGGCGATACTATAACCGTGCAATGCCCTAATGAGCCTAAAAAAACTAGAATTCGGTTTCATTGCATTGATACGCCAGAAATGCGGCAAGAACCATGGGGTGAACAAGCCCGAGATTATTTACGTTCTATAACTGGTGATGTAATTCATTTAGTTAAAATTGATAAGGATCGTTATGGACGTATTGTTGGAGAGGTTTATAATAGTGATAATATCAATTTGAATTTGGCGCAGGTAGAAGCTGGACAAGCTGCGGTATATAATCGTTATTGTGAAAAAGATGAATACATAGAGGCAGAAGAACGGGCTAAACAAGCTGAATTAGGAATTTGGTCAACGCCAGGTCTTCATCAAACTCCTTGGAAATGGCGACAAGAACAAAGGAAAAATAAGTGAATGACAGTGTTATAAATTTTAAGTTTTTGAATTCTAATACTTACTTTTTTATAACTTGTTTTACTATAAATTCATTATTTATGCTATTATTAATCCTAATTTTCGGCAATTTAAAAATTCAGATTATAAGCATTTTCAATATAATGTATTTTTAACGATGAATGAAATATTGTTAATCTAAATTAAAAACTAGGAATTTATTTATGTCAATACGTATGGCAAAACCCAATGCTGCTAAGATTTTATCCGCAGAAACTCGGTTGGCAATTGACCAATGGATTGCAAAATATCCAGTTGAGCAAAAACAATCTGCCGTTATGGGAGCTTTAAATGTTGTTCAAGAAAACAATGGTGGTTGGCTAACAACTGAATTGATGGATGCGATTGCTGAATATTTGGAAATGTCAACCATAGCGGTTTATGAAGTAGCTACCTTTTATTCAATGTATGAATTGGAAGCAGTAGGCGAACATAAATTATGTATTTGTACTAATGTTTCTTGTATGTTGCGCGGTTCTGAAGATATTGTTGCTCACCTGGAAAAGAAATTAGGCATTAAATTAGGCGAAACAACTTCTGATAAAAAATTTACCTTAAAGGAAGTTGAATGTTTAGGTGCTTGTGGTGGCGCGCCTATGTTGCAACTTGGAGCAGAATATCATGAAAATTTAACCACTGAAACAGTCGATGGTATATTAGACAAATTAAAATAAATAACAATTTACAAAGCCAAAGCTACTTATTTACACAGCTAAAGCTTTGTACTTTTAGCTTAAACCTTCACATAAAGGCACAAAACTAACATCGCCTAAATCATATTGTTCATAATAATGATTAGATTGTCGCACCACCTTAGTTAAAGTTTGTTGTTCACCCAAACGACCAACAGGAATAATCAAACAACTATCAATTACTAATTGTTTGAGCAGAGCATTTGGAATAGTTTCAGGAGCTGCTGTTACCATAATACCATCATAAGGTGCATATTTTGGTAATCCTTGTAGCCCATCACCATGATATAATTCCACATTATCAAATCCTAAATCTTGCAATCTTTTACCCGCTTTTTTTGATAAATCTTCAATACGCTCGACACTATATACCTTAGTAAATAATTGAGCTAGAATAGCCGTTTGATAACCGCATCCAGTACCAATTTCCAAAATATTATTTGCTGGTTTATGCTCTAATAATATTTCTGTCATCCGTGCGACAATATATGGCTGTGAAATAGTCTGCTTGCATCCAATTGGTAAAGAGTTATTCATATAAGCATGACTAAATAAAGCATCATCAACAAAAAAATGTCGGGGTGTAGAATAAATAACTTCCAAAACTTTGGTATTTTTAATACCTTGGGTTTGCAATTCAGTTATTAAACGTTCACGAGCCTGTTTAAAATGCTCAACTTGAGAATGATTATAAGCCACTTGTATTTTTAAATAAGGTTAGGATTAATTTTTGCAGTAGATAATTTTATATAAATTATTAGTAACTATCTACCAAGAAATACGTATAAAATTAAGTAAAAAATGTAGTATGCTGCTGAGGAACGAAGCGCATCAATCATGTTAA
>JAGLFE010000064.1 GCA_023144675.1 Thiomargarita sp.
CTAGCTAAGAAAATATAATGAGTTATAAATTAAAGTTGAGCATCGCGTTTATACTAACGATTAAATTACAAACAAATATGAAATTTAAAAATTAATCATGTTAAAAAATCTTATTTATTGGTCAATCCACAATCGCTTTTTAGTGTTAGTAGCAACTGTTGTCATTAGTATTTGGGGCTGGTTTTCCTTGCAACAAATGCCTTTAGATGCAATTCCCGACCTTTCTGATGTCCAAGTTATTATTAAAACCTCTTATCCAGGTCAATCGCCGCAGGTAGTTGAAGACCAAGTTACCTATCCCATTACCACCACCATGCTTTCCGTACCTGGAGCTCAAGTAGTACGTGGTTATTCTTTCTTTGGCGATTCCTATATTTATGTCATTTTTGAAGATGGCACTGATATGTATTGGGCGCGTTCCCGGGTGTTGGAATATCTTAATCAAGCCGCTGCTAGTTTACCACCGAATGTGCAACCACGTTTGGGTCCTGATGCCACAGGAGTTGGTTGGATTTATTCCTATGCGTTAATAGATCGAACTGGTAACCATGATTTATCACAATTACGTAGTTTGCAAGATTGGTTCTTAAAATTTGAATTACAAACGGTTGATGGAGTTTCGGAAGTCGCTACTGTAGGCGGTATGGTAAAACAATATCAAGTGGTAATTGACCCAGAAAAACTCCGTGCTTTCAATATTCCACTTACTAAAATTAGCCAAGCAATTAAAAATGCTAACCAAGAAGTCGGTGGCTCAGTAATTGAACTTGCTGAAGCCGAATATATGATTCGCACTAAAGGTTATTTAACTTCGCTTGAAGATATTGAAACTATTCCCATTGCCGTTAGTGAAACAGGAACACCGCTATTAATCCGTGATTTAGCCACGGTGCAAATTGGTCCCGAAATGCGCCGAGTGGTTGCGGATTTAGACGGCGAGGGCGAAGTAACTGGTGGAATTATTGTCATGCGTTATGGGGAAAATGCCTTAACTACCATTAAGAACGTTAAACAGAAATTGGAAGAACTCAAAGCTGGTTTACCAAAGGGCGTGGAAATTATTACAACTTATGATCGTTCTGCTTTAATTGAACGGGCGGTTGATAATTTAGCAGAAAAACTCATTGAAGAATTTATCGTGGTTGCCTTGGTATGCTTAATATTTTTATTTCATTTACCTTCAGCTTTGGTAGCTATTATTACTTTGCCAATTGGTATTTTTATTTCTTTTATTATTATGCAACAACAAGGAATTAACGCCAATATTATGTCCTT
>JAGLFE010000065.1 GCA_023144675.1 Thiomargarita sp.
CTAAGCTAAAATAATGGGTCTATTATTTAATAATAGTAACTACTTACCAAGTTAAAAAATACATATAAAATGTAGGATGCCGCTGAGGAACGAAGCGCATCAATCAGGTTAAAATTTTAACTCTTAATTAGCATTTAAAGTTTAATTGGTAGGTAGTTACAAAATAACAGTAAAAAAGGAAAAAACACCATGCACTATACAAATTTAAAAATAGAACCGCAATTATTATTAGCCAATCGATCTGAATTAATGGAGAAATGGAATGAATTCAACAATTAAAATACCTTGGAAAAAGGCTATTAAGGTTTGGGCAAGATAATAATTACCGGCTCCATTTAATGATGGAAGATGGAGAAACTTTTGAATTAGATTTAACTATTTTGCTTAATAAACGTGAAGTTTTTTGGCGTTTAAAAAATCATCGTTATTTTCAGCAAGTTGCTATTGATCCATTAGGTGGTTTATGTTGGACTAATGGCGAGGATATTTCTCCAAATAAAATGCTAGATTATGTTTATAAAAAATCGGGCATTTTAAATTTTTCTGAACCAGAATAAATGGTAAAACAATCCTATCCATCCCATAAATCCAACATAATTATGTTCAAAAAAGAAGAACCAAAAAAAATACGATTTTTATGATTAAATGATAAACTATGATATTTAAACCAAGATCATTTTGATCAAAAATCTTTCCACAATCAAAAAATCAAACGAATCACAGTTAAAAAGGAGAAATACCATGCACAAACTCAAAACCATTATTTTAGTTCCACTTTTCATTATTTTTTCGCTGACGGGACTGCGGGCGGAGGAAACTCTGTTAGATCAAATGATGCAGTTAAATCAAGAAGGTCAACAAGCCTATAACATTTCTGATTATCCAACCGCTTCAGAAAAATGGGAACAAGGCTTAAAATTAGCCCGTCAAGCTAAGCATCAACAAGGTATTAGCGTTTTTATTGACAGTCTCGGCATTGTTTACAAAAATTTAGGCGACTACCCAAAAGCCTTGGAGTATTATCAGCAGGCTTTAAAGATAGCAAAAGAAATCGGTGACCAACTCGGTATTGGAAATAATTTGACCAACATCGGCGTGGTTTACGATAATTTAGGCGACTACCCAAAAGCCAAACAAGCCTTTCAAAAAGCAATTGTCATTAATAAAAAAATAGAAAAAGGTGAAACTTGGCTTGCCCTACGCGGTTTAGCCTTCACAGAAACTAAGCAGCACTGTTTTTGAACTCAATGAACAAGAAAAACTGGACGATTATCGCTACATTATGTTTTCCGTGCATGGCATTATTCCCAGCAATACCAACCAAATCACCCAACCAGCTTTAGCCCTCTCCAACCCACAAACTGAAGGCTTTCTAACCATGGCAGACGCATTTTCCCTGTCCCTCAACGCCGATTTCGTCAACCTATCCGCCTGCAATACCGGTTGCTCCAAAAACGGTTGTAGCGAAAACGTGCGCTGGCATTATGGGCTTAACCCGTGCCTTCATGTACGCTGGAACTCCTCGCGTGGCGGTAACTTTATGGTCGGTAAACCTAATGTCCGCCAAAGACCTCAGCGTTGGACTATTCACCAACCTCAAAGCCAATAACCACAAACACATGGCGCACGCCCTCCAAGCCATCAAACTCAAAATGATTCAAGGCAAAGCCAGCAGCCAAAAATATGCCAATCCCTTCCACTGGGCAGCTTTTGTGGTATATGGCGATGGGCAATAGTGTTTGAATAGGGATTTTTCAGGATAAGATTTTTCTATTTTAGCTATTTTGAAAGGTTCTTGTTATACTAATAAATATAAAAACAACGTAACTATCTACCAATTAAACTTTAAATGCGAAAGTTAAAATTTTAACACGATTGATGCTACATTTTATACGCATCTTATTAACTTGGTAAATAGTTACAAAACAACGATTATTAGCTAACAAAGGAGATATAATATGCAACAAACATCTGTTACTCGTAAAGGTCAAATTACTATTCCAAAAAAAGTACGTCAGCAATTTGGAATATGTGAGGGAAGTACAGTTATCTTTCATATAATTGACAATCATATTGAGTTACAAGTCGAGAGTGCTACAGTAAATGGATTTGGTATGTTGAAAAGTAATCGTAAAACCATACCTAATGATTTCGATTCGGCTAAATTATTAAAATCATGATTGGATTAGATACTAATATTTTAGCTCGTTATTATATTGATGATGATGCTGATGAAGAAGCTAAAAAACAACAAAAGATTGCAAAAAAGTTGATTGAATCAAAACAGAATTTAATGATTTGTAAAACAGTATTGCTTGAATTGGAATGGGTTATGAGAGGTTATTATGGTTTTGAAGTAGCAGATGTATTGCGCGTTTTTAAGCATTTATTGAGCTTAACTAATGTTGATATAGAGGATCGTGAATTGGTTGAAAGAGCGATATTTGGACTTGAAAAAAATTTAGATTTTGCAGATGCTTTACATCATGCTAGTTATTTTGAATGCGAAAATGTAGCATCATTTGATGACAAAAAGTTTGCCAAACGTTTAAACCGTTTAGCCATTTTACCCCAAGTTATAGTTCCAAAATAGCATTACTCAAATTCATCATATTTTAGAAACGAATCAGGAATTTTAAAACAACACTAAATAAGTAATAAAACATGAAAACACACTATAAATTATACCTAAACGCTATTTTACTCAGTTGTTCTTTGAATAGCTATGCCAACCAAATTTCACCAGCAGGAATCACTGATGATTTCAACGGTGCGCTTGCCGATTATAGTATTCAACGAGGTAATCAAACAATTCCAATGGCAATCTATGTCCCAGTTTATGCTGGTGATATTATTGATATTAGCGAAAACCACTTTTTAGACATCCAACAATACAACGAAATTCATAAAATTACTCACAACGATTCACCTTATACGGTACAAGCAAAAAAATGTAACACCATTGGTGTTAATGGATAATATTTGGTTATCGGCTACAAATTTTGCCAAGTATATTGTAACTATTACACCTAATTCTCCTATTTATGCTTATAGCAAATCGGAAAAAGGAAAGCCTACTATAACGATGTTAGAGGGAACTTTTGCCGCAATGCCAAGTTTGAAAACAGGAACACGCATTTTATCTATTCAATGGACTGGTGGAAAAGCCCCATATCAAGTAAAAATTGTCCAAGATGAAACAACATTATGGCAAACTGAAACCACCGAGCAATTAATAAAAACGAAAAAGATTAACTTTCAAGCTGGAAACACGTACCAATTAGTTATCAAAGCAAGTAATTATGCTACAAAATATTATTTTGAAATACTTGAAAATTTACCTACTGAGCAACAATTACAAAATGAAAGCTTGTCTGAAAATATGCGCCGCACTTTATATGCAACTTGGTTAGCAAAAAAGAATTATATCAAATGGTCGTTCGAGGCTTATCAACAAATTTCCGATATTGCGGATAACTATGGACCAGCACGAGAATTACGAAAAGAATTGCTTTATTCCAAATAAAAATGCTAGCTAAATACCTATCCCATTCTAAACATATTTTGTAATTGCTCACCCTTCCCCTTGACAAAAAGCAAAAAAAT
>JAGLFE010000066.1 GCA_023144675.1 Thiomargarita sp.
CCTATTTTAGGACTACCAATTTTTTGGAAGAACAATATATTACTCAGGACTATCTTTCTACTGACGACTTAAAGATTTTGCCAAATTAACCAAATTAATAAATTCACCCCGATAACCAAAATTATCCTCGCCTCGTGAGCTTCTCGCTAAAGTTAAAATATCATTATAAGAGAAATTTTCCAAATATTTTCCACCTCGAAGTTGTTGACCAAAAGCGGCAACTGCGGCTGAAAAACGGAAGTGAGTACTGGTATTAACTGATTCAATAATGTCTGAACGTTTAATTGTCCATTCTAACAATTTACTTATATTGCCATCAGGAGCTTTATAACGTAGCCGCAAAAAAACTAATTCCTCATTGCGAGAAGTATCAGAAATAGGTTTTTTATCAGCGTAGCGCAATTCGGTTAAACGTTGTCCTTTGCTTCCAACTAAAGCAATTTCATATAAAGCGGTTACCGTATGCCCTGCTCCAATCTCACCAGCATCAACTTTGTCATTATCAAAATCTTCCCGTTTTAATTTACGATTTTCATAACCAATTAGACGATATTCCGCAACGTTGTTAGGATTAAATTCCACTTGGATTTTTACATCTTTAGCGATGGTATTCAATGTAGCCGACATTTCATCAACTAAAACTTTTTGAGCTTCATTAAGAGTATCAATATAGGCATAATTACCATTGCCCGCATCCGCCAATTGTTCCATTAAATGATCATTGTAATTTCCAGTTCCAAAACCCAATGTTGTCAACGAAATTCCAGTTTTGCGTTGTTCTTCAATCATATTTTTTAAGGATTCAAAATTGACCGTACCCACGTTGAAATCCCCATCAGTAGCTAATAAAACTCGATTAATACCGCCTTCGATATAAGCCTGTTTAGCCATGGCATAAGCTAATTGAATACCTGCGCCTCCATTGGTTGAACCACCTGCTTGAAGTCGATCCAAAGCAGCAATAATTGTACCCGCTTTATTTCCTGGAGTTGGTTCTAAAACTAAACCCGATGCACCAGCGTAAACAACTAAAGTAACTTTATCCTTTTCGGTTAATTGGTTGGCAAGCAATTTTAAAGAAGATTTTAGTAAATCTAGCTTATCAGGACTCATCATTGAACCAGATACATCAAGCAGAAACACTAAATTAGCAGGTGGCAAATTTGCTTTTGCTAACTCAAATCCCTTGATACCAATATGCAATAAATGCGTATTTTCATTCCAAGGAGTAGGTGCAATTTCAGTTGTTACCGTGAAAGGTGGAATACGATTTTCAGGAACTAGATATTGATAACTAAAATAATTGATCATTTCCTCAACTCGAATCGCATCATGTCTTGGTAAACTTCCGCGGTTTAAAATACGGCGAACATTGCTATAAGAACCAGTATCCACATCAATACTAAAAGTTGAAACTGGTAATTCTCTGACCAATTTAATAGGATTATCTGCAAAATTTGCATAATTTTCTCGGTCAACAGGTTTGTTAGCAACCCGAAAGTCTTCCGAATAATTTGAAATAATTCCAGCCATTCTACCACCACTGGGTATTCCTTTTACATTTGGATACTGCATTGACATCGGTGATGAAGGTGCAATTATATTTCGACGATATTTTGAAGTATCATAGCCACAATTACTTAGTAATAATCCAATTACTAAGCTAAAAATTACCAAAATAGGTTTCAACATAAATATTTCCTTTTATAATTTATCAAACTAAAATGTGGAAAAACTGGATATTATCATCCTTTAACCCAACGTACACTATTATTTTGTAAAGTTTCCCGCTTCCAAAAAGGAGCATGAGATTTAAGTTCTTCAATTAAAAACCGACAAGATTCAAAAGCGGCTTGCCGATGCCCTGACCAAGTTGCTATTAATACAATCGTTTCCCCCAAATGAATTTCACCAACTCGATGAATAATTAATGTATCTATAATTTCCCAACGTTCCAAAGCTATTTTGCTAACTTTGGCTAAATAATTTTCTGTCATACCTGCATAATGCTCTAAAAATAAGGACTGAACCGTATCGCCCTCATTATAATTGCGCATGGTGCCAACGAAAATATTTGCTGCGCCATAAACACCAGCATATTTATCATTTAATATTTTTTCATAAGATTGCAATTGTTGCCAAGGGTTAAAAGCATTAGCAGTAATTTCTATTTTCACTTTATCCTCCAGTAACTGGTGGAAAAAAAGCAACTTCATCACCTTCTTTAACCGTAGTATCTTGACTGGCATATTCCTGATTTACCGCAACTAAAATATGCTTTGGTAAAACTTTATTTGCAGTAACTTGTTGCCATATTTTATTCACAGTCAATGAATCGGAGAATTCAATTTGGGTTTCGGTTTTACCAACTTGTTCACGTAAACTGGCGAAAAATTTAACGGTAATAGTCATATTAGTTTATACACTTTTAGTATTATTACAAACAGGGCAAGTTGGGTCTTGTTTCAAGCTTGCTTGATGCCACTTATTATTGTACGCATCGAATCTTAATAATTTTCCAGCTAAAGATTGTCCCATATTTAACAAAACTTTAATTACTTCTAAAGCTTGAATACTGCCAATTATACCCACCAAAGGAGCTAAAATACCCACTTCATTACAGGTTTCAGTTTCTTGCTCGCAGTCATTATATAAGCAATTATAGCAAGGACTATTTGCTTGATTTAATAAAAACACACTGACTTGTCCTTCCCAACGTAAAGCCGCTCCAGAGATTAATGGAACACCTAAACGCACACAAGTAGCATTGAGGGCAAAACGTGTAGCAAAATTATCGCTACAATCTACAACAACGTCAACTTGATTAAATAAATCATCAGCAAATTTTTTGTCAAATTGTTGATTAATTGCTGTAATTTGTATTTCGGGATTAAGTAATTGTAATTTATGTTTAGCTGCAACAATTTTTTCTTGACCTATTTGAGTGGTATCATAAAGAATTTGTCTTTGCAAATTAGATAAATCAACCTGGTCAAAATCAACCAAAACTAAATGTCCGATTCCCGAAGTAGCTAAATACATGGATACTGGTGAACCAAGTCCGCCTACGCCTATAATTAATACCTTTGAATTTAATAACTGTTGTTGTCCACTAACATCTATTTGGGGTAATAAAATTTGGCGACTGTATCGAAGTAATTGGGAGTCATTCATGTATTAAAAATTGGATAAGGTTAGGGCAAGTAAGTCAGATTAACTGAAAATGTAACCAAATTGAAAATGCGAATTAAGAGTTAAAATCTTTAAGTCGAAATATTTAACACAAGTGATGAGCTTCGTTTCTTAGTAGCATCCTACATTTTTTAACCCTTAATTCGTATTATAATAGCTGATTTTAAAATTTAGTTAGTATATAGTTACAAGAAATCAATAAAAAATTACTTTTTTGCAATAGTTTTTACGACAATTTCTTCAGCTTCCACAACCTCACTTTCCAATTCTATTTCTTCAGCTAATACTGCTTGTTCCTTAGTTGCTTCCCCATCATATTTTAAAATAATCCCTGCTAACGGAGGCAAAGTGATAAGCATCGAATAAGCTCGATCCATCCAAGGCTTATCTTCAGTTTGTAAAACAGCCGCCCCATTACCAACATTACTGCCATTGTAACATTCTGCATCAGAATTTAGTACTTCTTTATAAATTCCATCTCTAGTTACCCCAATCCGATAATTGGCACGTGGAACTGGCGTAAAGTTAAGAGCAATAATTAGTTCTTCATCATCAGTTTTACGTAGATAAACTAAAATAGACTGTTCAGCATCATGGCAATCAACCCATTCAAAACCTTGCCACTCAAAATCATATTTATACAAAACTTCGGTTTTATGATATAATGTATTTAAATCCTTAATCAATATTTGTATTCCACGATGAGATGGATATTCAAGATTATACCAATCTAAGGTATTTGCACTATTCCACTCAGTACCTTGACCAAACTCAGTTCCCATGAAAAGTAACTTTTTACCTGGATGCGTAAACATATAAATATATAACAACCGCAAGTTTGCAAAACGTTGCCATTCATCCCCTGGCATTTTATTGAGCATAGAACCTTTTCCATGTACTACTTCATCATGCGAGAACGGCAAGAGGAAATTTTCAGTAAAGGCGTATAACATACTGAAAGTCAGCATATCTTGATGGTATTTGCGGTGAATAGTTTCCTTCGATATATAACTTAAAGTATCATTCATCCAACCCATATTCCACTTCAAACTAAATCCAAGTCCGTCCATATCAGTTGGAGCGGTTACCTTTGGCCAAGAAGTTGATTCTTCTGCCATAATTAGTACTCCAGGATATTCTCCATGTGCAACCGCATTTAATTCTTGCATAAAAGCAATTGCTTCAAGGTTTTCACGCCCTCCAAATTCATTGGGAATCCATTCTTCACGAGAATAATCTAAATAAAGCATTGAAGCAACCGCATCGACACGTAAACCATCAAGATGCATTTCTTCTAACCAAAATAAGGCACTGGAAAGTAAGAAGTTTTTCACTTCATAACGTCCATAATTGTAAATCAAAGTTGACCAGTCTAAATGTTCACCTTTACGTGGGTCTTCATGTTCATAAAGTGCTGTGCCATCAAACTTAGCTAAACCATGTGCGTCTTTTGGAAAATGTGCAGGAACCCAGTCTAAAATTACTCCAATATTATGTTTATGGCAATAATCTACGAAATAGCGAAAATCATCTGGGGTGCCATAACGGCTAGTTGGCGCATAATAGCCTGTTGTTTGATAACCCCATGAACCATCAAAAGGGTGTTCTGTGATTGGTAATAACTCAATGTGGCTAAAACCTAATTCAGTTACGTAATTAACTAAACGTTTAGCTAATTCTCGATAGTTAAGAAATTCACCTTCTGGACCTCGTTGCCAAGAACCTAAATGAACTTCATAAATTGACATTGGGCTATGCAACCAATCCCATTTTTGACGTTTATCTACCCATTTATCATCATTCCATTCAAAATTATCTTTTTTAACTACAATTGAGGCAGTATTTGGACGTAATTCAAATTGTTGAGCGTAAGGATCAGATTTTAAAAATATGTCATCAGTTTCACGATTACGAAGTTCATATTTATATAAAGAACCTGCTTTCATATCAGGAATAAATAATTCCCAAAGACCGTTACTTCCGTGATTACGCATTGGATGAGCGCGACCATCCCAACGATTAAATTCTCCAACTACACTGATTCGTGAAGCATTAGGAGCCCATAGAGCAAATAATACACCACCAATTCCATCTACTTCATGTATATGCGAACCTAAAAAACGGTAAGTATGCCAATGTTTACCTTCGCCAAACAGGTGCATATCAAAATCTTTTAATTGCGCTGGGAAACAATAAGGATCGTGGGTAATATGCTCACAATTATCTTTATCACGCCAAATAATACGATAGTGTTTTGAAATTTTAGCTGTACCACGCCATTCAAACAGGTCAGTATTA
The DNA here is from genome assembly GCA_023144675.1 of Thiomargarita sp. GTDB lineage: Bacteria > Pseudomonadota > Gammaproteobacteria > Beggiatoales > Beggiatoaceae > JAGLFE01. Next base: position 5,491 of record JAGLFE010000066.1, read on the forward strand.
GGAATACGTTGCATAGGTAAATTACCTTCGGCAATATGTACTTCCTCAGCTTGGGGAATATAAACACATACTAATGTTTCTTTACCTACTTTATGTTTACCTAATACGGAAAATGGATCGTGATGGCAAGCATCAATAATTTTTTGTCTATCGTCAGTCAGTTTTAAGCTTTCCATTATATTTTATCTGAAACAATTGGGGTAAAAAAGGATGAGATTTAATCTGTAGTAAACTTAGATTTACTTGAGTTTAATATAAAAAACCACGTGTGGATTAAAAACAAGTACTTATATTTTTAACACTTTAGATTTTAAATTTAATATAAAAAAATATTATCTTAACAATATTTGTCGATATTATTAGTATAAAGGAAAAATAACAAATGAGCAAAAACATACATTTTTAAAATCTTAATAATTTTATTTAAAACATCAATTATATAAAAAAATGGAAATCTAAATAAACTACAATAGTGATTGTAAAAGAGGGATATTTAATAATTTGAACAGTCGAAAAAAGAATAAGCTTAAAAATATATTTTTTAAATTTTTTTAATCGTAAATTATTAAATTTAAGTTTAGCGGATATGTTTAAAGGGAATAAATGTAATATATCGTCAATAATTTTTTAAGTTATTTCATTGATGTCTATTTCTTAACATAGACAAATTAGTACTGCGCCGTTCAAAATGAGCAATTTTATTGCGTATTTCCATAATTTTATTCTGTTCAATTGTATTTCCAGTTTCATCTTTTACTGAACCTTCAAGTAATTCAGAAATACGATTAGCATTGTTTAACATTAACTCAAATGCTACACGTCCTCCAAAGGGTCCTGGTAAACACATAAATAAGGCTAATCCTTGGGTATAATAAGTTGCAGTTAATAATCCTGGATCCAATACTCCTGGTTCAACCATATTAGCAATGCTATAAACTGACTTTTGCGATTTTAATTCACCAACACCATAATGATGAAAAATACGTTTTTTACCATATTTAAGACCAATATCTTCTAAAGTAGTTAATACCGAATCACCACTAAATCCAATTTCATCTTGAGAAATCACATATAATACAATTATTAATTCAGACGCTTCTTCTTCAATATATTGATTATCATCTTCTTCTTGAGTTTCTAATTGCTCTTTAGTATGAGTTGTTTCAAAATCTGCCGTTTCATTGCTAGTTATTTCATTGCTAGTTATTTCATTGTTAATTTGTTGCTCAAAGTTTGTTTCAGCTTCTATATTTTTATCTAAATTTGTTTCTAAATTTGTTGTTTTAGGTTCTAATTTTGTTATTTCTAATTTTGATGTAGATTCAATATTTTTATTAAATAATGGATCGGTTTTATCATTATGAGAAATTTCATCATCAAGTAACGGGTCATTAAAATAAGAATTAGTAAATTCATTATTTTGTTGGCTTCCAGATGCACGATCAGCCATTTCAACTTTGTCATAATTAGGACGATATTTTTGTCTTTTTTTACGGTTTTTTCCAAATTTCTTCTTACGATTTTTATTGAAAAAAAAGATTACAATTGCCAATATTAAAATGGCAATAGTTACAATTATTAATACACTATCCATGCAAGCCGATACCTTTTACATATACTAATAAAATAAATTTAACTTATTTATTACATAATAGCTAATTTATATAATAAATTGGAAATAAAACTAAAATTTGATTCTGGAATTGATTTATCTGTTAAAACATAATACGAGTACTGGTTTTACCTGGAATTTTTTCTTCATTATCTTCATAAATTATCCAGTGATAAAAATTAAGTAGCCAACGATGGCTATCAATCCCATGCGCTTGATTGCAAAAATAAATACGACTTTTACCAAGATTAAAAGAACCGCATACGGCTCCTCCAAGCGAATTTTCTACAATAATGCTGGCATTAGGTGGTAAAACCTCGAAATAATTATGTTGCCAACGACTACAACATCCTTTCCTACCAAAAAAAACTTTCTGACAATCAGTATTAACTGAATGTTTTGAACTACTTTTTTCATTTAAATGAGGTTTGTCATCATAATTAGCCCCTTCTAATTCAAATAAAGAGGAATAATTTTCAATATCATCATCCATTAAAAATATTTTATTTTCCCCACCTTGAATCCAGTTTTCTAATATTTTTCTTTGAATTGTGGTCAATTCTTCTAAGGAAAAAGCAAATTTAACTAAATCACTATGAAAAATCGGCTCATTACGTAGTCTAAAAATATCTTTTGGCTTAATTATGTCATAAGTTGGACGTTTAGCTTCTAAAATATTTTTATCCATTTTTTCAAGTATTTCTGGAGCAATAATATCTGCATAAATATTTTGATTAACTACTTCTGAAGCCATAATATTTATATCAGCACTTAATAATGTACTTGGAAAAAATATAAATACTATAAATAGTTGAAAAATTCTAAACATTTTAATTAATTCTAATTTCACTTAATTATAAAAAACTTAATTTTTTAGTTTAAAGAACACTTTTGATTAAAAAATAAAGTAATTATACTATAATAATTCTATTTGTAACATATCAATACCAAGTGTTTTGTAAAATATTTTTAATAAAAATTTACGAAAAAAGAAAAAATATAAAATAGGTCAAATAATTACATTTGTTTTATCACTTTAAACTTGTAAATAAGTTATTAAATAACTGATATTAAATATAATTTTATACTTATGTAGAATATAAATTTTAAATTTAACCAATTATTTTTTCTATAAAAGTTATGATAAAATAGGGTTATTTGAAGTAATTTATCATTACAAACTTAGTTAAAAATTTATATAAACCATAAATATAAAAAATATGTTCCATATAATTTTTTCTTAATTAAGGATAAATAAATAGCAATTAATAATAACTCATTAAAAGGAAGCAGTACAAATGCCACTAGAGCCATCAAAAACACCAATTCGCCGTGAACATCTTTATGCTTTAGCTGAAGCAAATTATTTAACAGCCGCCGCTTTAGAATATACACTTAAATTTGTCGGTTTTATTCCAGATAAAAATGGCTGGCGGCGGTTTCTTGATTACATTCTATTATTGCTAGGAGCTACTTTATTATTAAGTGGCATTGTGTTTTTCTTTGCCTATAATTGGGCTGATATGGAACATTTGATTAAATTTGCTACGCTTGAAGTTGCTATTTTTCTATTAATTATTGCCGTAGTTTGGCAAGGAGTTAAAAATTTAACGGGGCAAGTTATTTTATTAGCAGTGGCAGTTTTGCTCGGAGTCTTATTAGCAGTATATGGTCAAACTTATCAAACTGGAGCTGATGCCTTTGGTTTATTTCTAATTTGGGCTATTTTAATTATGCCTTGGGTATTTATTAGCTGTTTTGCACCACTGTGGTTATTATTATTGGTATTACTTAATTTAAGTTTAATTTTATATTGGAATCAAGTGGTTGGCGCAAATCTTTATGACGGAAATAATTCGTTTTTATTATTTGCATTATTGGCTATGTTTAATGGTTTTATTTTAGTTATATGGGAATATGCTTATCAACAAAACATCGCTTGGATAAGAAATGGGTATTGGCTTGGTTTTATTATTTTTGCTGGCACTTTAATGGCACTTTTTATGCCAGCTATTGTAGCAGTTATTGACTTTGGCGATCATTGGAAAAATCAACCGATGCAATATATATTGTTAGCTACTTATCTTATATTTATTGCGATAACACTTTGGTATTACCATTTTCAAAGGCAAGATTTACTCTTTTTAGCCAGCAATTTGTTAAGTTTAATCGTTATATTTACAATTTTTATTGCACATCTAATACCATTAGAAGAAGAAATAACTTGGCTAATTTTAGCTATTTTAGTCATTGCTCAAGTTTCTTTTGTAACAAAGTGGTTATTAGCTATAGCCAAAATTTGGCAACAAGAGGAAAATAATTATGCCTGAATCCATTATGTTAAAAACGCTTATTGAAAAATTGGTGGCTAAAAATTTATTGCAAAATAATCAGCAAGATAAAATTATTCAAACCATTATTTCTAAGCAACAACAGGTAAAAACACCTTGGTTTATTAATTTATTAATCGGTTGCGGTGCTTGGTTGGCAACCATATTATTGCTTGTTTTTTTATTTGCAGTTGAGTTAATTGATTCTCCCACTGAAGGACTTGCTATGGGTGTAATATTTATCATTGGTACAATTGCGCTCCAACATACCAAAATAAATAATATATTTTATGAACAATTTATATTGGCTATTCATCTAGTCGGTCAAGTTTTATTTATTGTTGGAATGGTCAATGATACCAATAGTTTAACTATGGGTGCAATGGCGACTTGTTGTTTAGAAATTGTTGTTATTGTTGTCTATCCAAATTATGTGCTTCGATTTTTCGCTGTTTTAATTGCAACATTGTCAATTTTAATATTATTTTATGACATTGGATTTTATCAAGGCGTGCATATTTTAGTTATTTTAATGGCAACAACAACTATTTGGATTTGGCTTGCCGAATCTAATCATATTACCAATAAAATTATGCTGAACTTATATGAACCGCTGGGTTATGGTTTTATTACTGCCTTGCAATTAATATTATTAATTTCTATTTTACCTTATAATGATTTTATTCCACCCTTAACATGGATGTATTCTACCTTTGGTTTAGGTGTAGTATTATTAGCTTTAGAAGTTCATATATTATCCATTAATCAAGTTTCACCATCATCATCAAAAGGAATAGCTATTTTATTAGCTTCCTTACTTCCTATTATATTGTTGTACAACAGCCCTGGTATTATTGCCGCTATTATAGTTTTATTATTAGGCTTTCAACGGGGAAATAGAGTTTTAATGGGATTAGGCGTGGTTTGTTTAATTTTATTTTTTATTGCCTTTTATTACTATTTAAATATCTCATTGTTAATGAAATCAATTAGCCTCATTAGTGCAGGTATTATTTTACTTGTATTTCGCTTTGTTTTTCTATCTATTTTTCCATTGCAAACAGAGGCTAAACTGATAATTACTAAAAAGCTGAAAAAGAAAATATAACGTAAGTTGTTTAAATATCAGTAATCCCCGCTAAAAACGCAACAAAATTTTCAGCGTACCAGGTTGTTGTACACGTTTAAATGCCGGTAATACTTCGTTAAAATGAAAAGTTTCATCTACAAGATAAGTAGGATTAATCAAACGATTTTCCAATAGGCGCAAAGCTGGTAAAAAATCTCCGCAACGTGAACCAAGCAAAGTAATTTCATTGACAACCAAGTTTGCCATATTAATTGAAATTTCATCTTTGAAAGTGCTTTTTAAAATAATTGTGCCACGAGGACGAATTGCTTTTAAAGCTAGTTTAAAGCCATTTTCTGAGCCAGTGGCTTCAATAACAAAATCAAATTCAGGAGTTAAAATCGTATGTTCATCAAGCCAATTAATATGGTGCTGAGATAATAATTGACGTTGTTTTTCATAGCGAGCAACGACTGCTAAATGGCATCCAGTTAATGCCAAAGTGTAGGCAATTAATTGTCCTAACCGCCCTGCTCCTATAATTAGCACTTTATGAGAGGCTTTGATAGCAATTTGAGCTTGGATTTCTAAAGCCGCCGCTAATGGTTCAGTAAAAACAGCTTTTTGGTCTGAAATAGTATTTGGAATTGGGATTAAATTTTTTAACGGTAAACTTAAATATTCTGCAAAGGCACCATTGCGATTTTTTATGCCTAAAACAGTGCGTTGTTGACAATGAGTTAGATTTGCGCTTAAACAATTTGCACATGAACCACAATTAACATTAATTTCTCCAACAACCCGTTCGCCAATTCTATGTTGTTGTGCCATATTAGCGACAGCAACAATTTCACCGACAAATTCATGTCCTAAAATACCAGTGAAAGGATAATAGCCATTAATTAAGCCTAAATCTGTGGCACAAATACCTGCTAAACGTACCCGCACGATGGCTTCATCCGCAACAAGTTCAGGTTCAGGCATATCTTCTCGAAAAAATAAACGACCATTTTCCAGCCAAAGTGCTTTCATTTTAGTGCATAGTTCCTTAATTTTCCCCTAGTTTTTCCCAGTTTTAATGCAAGCATATTACATAGTATAAGTTCGTTTTTCATTTTCTTTTTTAGAACGACCAGTTAGTAATTTATCAATCTTTTCACGCATTGCTCCTTTATCTTGTTCACTAAAATGCACGCCAATACCAGCTGGTCGTCCACCAAGCGCACCTTTAGGGTTAATCCAGACCACTTTACCAGCTACTGGTCTTTTTTCACCAGGGTCTATTAAAGTAAGCAATAAAAAAACTTCATCACCTAATTTGTAATTTTTCTCAGTTTTAATAAATAAACCACCTTGCTTTAAAAAAGGTAAATATGAATTGTATAAAATATCCAAACTAGAGATATTTAAAGTGAGCATATTGCGTTTTAAACCGCCACCAGGACGTTTCATAATAATTGACCTCTTAAAGTTTTCAAATTAAACCAATTAATTGCCATAGATTCTAATACATTATGTGTATTAACATTAGTATTTTTAATTAATCGGTAAGCTTCTGTTTGTAAATCTAACAAAAAAAATAGATTTTGGATTTTACATTGTAAGATAATGTATTGCAATTTATTTTGATAATCATAATTAGTAACATATTGTATTTGCTCAGTTGTACCATAGCGAATTAAATCCATAGTCAAAGTAAGCATCCAATAAAGTATTTGTTCTGCATTTTCCTTCTTCCATTGTTCGGCAATCTGAACTGGATCAATTTGGTTATTTAATAATTCTACTAATTGATTAAATAATAATTCACGTTTTTGCAAATTATCAGTTTTAGCTAATTCTAAAGCGGTTAAAGGAGCTTGAATTGACAAATTTAGTAATAATTGTGCATCGTAATGCGAATCAATGGTTTTTAACTGTTTTTGCAACCAAGTGGCGACTATATTTTTATTTGGATTAGCAAAATTAATATGCTGACAACGACTACGAATTGTTGCTAATAATACCATTGGTTGATGACTAATAAGCATAATTAAAGTATTTTTGCTTGGCTCTTCCAATAATTTCAATAAACTATTAGCGGCATTACGATTCATAGCTTCTGCTGGTTGCACGATAATAATTTGATAACCGCCATAACTAGAAGTTAAAATGCAAAGTTGAATAAGTTCTCTTATTTGCTGAATAGAAATTTGTTTACCAACTTCGGTTGGTTTTACTTCGATTAAATCAGGATGCGTTCGGGCTTGCAATAGATTACAGGCTTTACAATGACCACAAGCTTGCATCATTGTTTTATGGTTAATTTGCGAATTTTCACAAAGTAAAAATTTTGCTAACCGTTCGGCAAATAAACTTTTGCCTAATCCTGGTACGCCGCAAAATAATAAAGCGTGTGGCAAACGATTTTGTTGTAAACGAAGCATCATTTGTTGCCATAAATCATCGTGCCAAGGTAAGATTATATTGGACATATTTATTATCTCTTTTTCCAATTTATTGATGCGTAACTCTTATATTATTATTTAATTAAGTTTATAATAAAATTCATTCTAAATAATTATATTTAATATTTCATAAAAGCTTAAATTCACTGTTTAAAATGAATTATTAACAAAAAATAAGCACTTTAATTAAAAAAATTATGCAGTATAATAGTTTTGTTTTTTTTGATTGCTTTCAAATAATTGATTAAACAAATTTATTATGTTAAAAAATATAGTTATTTATCTATTTATTGTTTTATGCACAAATATAATAATCAGTTGTGGTAAAAAAGGAGATTTAATCCAAACCATTCCGCCAGAAAAACAACAAACTATAGAAAAATCATAATTTTATGGATCATTTTAATTATCAGCAAGATATATTATATGCTGAAAACGTTAATTTAGCGGAATTGGCTGAACAATATGGTACACCTTGTTACGTCTATTCTCGAGCAACATTTGAGCAACATTGGTATGCTTTTGATCAAAGTTTTGCAACTGGACAAGAACATTTAATTTGTTACGCTGTTAAAGCCAATTCTAATTTAGCCGTGTTAAATATCTTGGCACGTTTAGGTTCTGGATTTGACATTGTTTCTGGAGGAGAACTAGAACGGGTATTAAGAGCTGGTGGTGATCCACAAAAAGTAGTATTTTCTGGTGTGGGCAAAACGGTAGAGGAAATGCGTCATGCTTTAAAAGCTGGCATATTATGTTTTAATGTTGAATCAGAAGCAGAATTACAGCGTCTTAACCAAATTGCGGCTGAAATGGGTAAACAAGCTCCTATTTCTCTACGGGTAAATCCTGATGTTGACGCTAAAACCCATACCTATATTTCCACTGGTTTAAAGGAAAATAAATTTGGGATTGGTATTCACAAAGCGGTAGATGTTTATTTACGAGCAAATAGTTTAGAACATATTAATATTGTAGGTGTTGATTGTCATATTGGTTCGCAATTAACAGAAATTACGCCTTTTATTGATGCTTTAAAAAAATTGTTGGTTTTAATAGAAGCTTTACAACAACACCAAATTCACTTGCAACATATTGATATTGGTGGTGGTTTAGGGGTGCGTTATTTAGATGAGAAGCCGCCAACGCCTAAAGAATATGTCAAAGCTTGTTATTCTATTTTGGGAAACACAAATTATCAACTAATTTTGGAACCTGGGCGTGCAATTGCAGCTAATGCTGGTATTTTAGTTACCAAAGTTGAATATTTAAAGGAAACGGATTATAAACAATTTGCCATTATTGATGCTGCTATGAATGATTTACTACGACCAACATTATATCAAACAAAACAAGCTATTTTACCGATTAAGCCAAGAGAAAATTTAACTCCACAAAAGTATGATATTGTTGGTCCAATCTGTGAAACGGGAGATTTTTTAGCCAAAGATAGATTATTAGCTTTAGAAGCTGGGGATTTATTAGCAATTCGTTCTTCAGGGGCTTATGGATTTACCATGAGTTCTAATTATAATACTCGTCCTAGAGTTGCTGAATTAATGGTTGATGGTGATAGGGTAACTGTAGTACGAAAAAGAGAAATCATTGATGATTTGTTGGCTTTGGAAAGTATTTTAGGTTAGTTCGCTTGCGTGGCAAAATAATTTGTTTTTAAATCAATATTTTAGGTACTTACTAACAATATTAGGCAAAAACTGAAAAAAAATAATAGAAAA
>JAGLFE010000067.1 GCA_023144675.1 Thiomargarita sp.
AAGCCTAATCCAGTACCTTCAATAACTTTACTTTCAGTACCTGCTTGTTCAAAAGCTTGAAAAATTTTATTTTGATCAGAGTTTGCAATCCCAATACCAGTATCTTCGATTTGAAAACATAATTTTCCATTATTAGAAGAATTTGCTGGTTGATAATTAACCGCTAAAATAACTTGTCCTTGATGAGTAAATTTTATAGCATTACTGAGTAAATTAAGTAGAATTTGCTGCAATCTTTTTTCGTCGGCATGAATTGTTTCTGGCAATGCAGATAGGGGTTCATAAATAAAATTGATAGCTTTTTGTTTGGCACTTAATTGAAATGAACGAATAATTTCTTGTAAAAATGCGGATAAATTAAAGTTATTAAATACCAATTCCAGTTTACCAGCTTCAATTTTGGATAAATCCAACACATCATTAATTAAAGTTAATAAATAATCACCACTGTTTTGGATAGTAATTAAACCATTTTTTTGTTTAGTTGTCAAATTATCATCATATTGCAGAATTTGTGCATAGCCTAAAATACCATTTAATGGGGTGCGTAATTCATGGCTCATGGTGGCTAAAAATTCACTTTTGGCATGATTGGCTGATTCTGCCGCCGTACGGGCTTTTTCCGCTTGATGTATTTGTTGTTGTTGTTCATAAAATAAAGCATTTTTAATTGAAATTGCCATTTGGGCTGACAATAGTTGCAGTATTTCTAAACGTTTAGGGGTAAACGCACCGATTGTCCAATTATTTTCTAAATATAAAATACCACTGATTTTACTTTGGTGCAACAAGGGCATACATAATACAGATTTGGTTTGATGCTGTTGAATGTAATGATTGTGTCGAAATAATCCAGTTACGCAAGCATGGTCAAGCACAACATATTCTTGGGTATTAATTACATAACAAATAATGGTTTCAGAAATATTTAAATTATTTTTAATGGGCGCACTATGTAATACTTTAATATTTGGATTATTGGCATAGATTTCAGCTTCTATCAGCCATTTATCTTGTTTGGGTAATAATAAGAATCCCTTTTCGGCTCCAGCATTTTTAATGACTAAACCCATCATTTTTTTCAATAATTCACTTAATACAATTTCTTCTGATAGAATCTGGGAAGCTTGAATAATACTATTTAAATCAAGCATATTAACCGATTGATGTCCCGATCTAGTTTTAAGTGAATGAATAGTTTTTTCCAATGCTGGAGGGGATTTATCAATAAAATCTTCCAGTTTGGTAACTATTTGCGGATATTGCTGGGTTAAATCTTGCACTTTTACTATTGCTCCCCACTGTTTATAGGCGGTATAAGCTTCAGTTAGGTAAATTTGCGCAAAGTTAAACTTATGTTTTTTTAGCCAAAATTGAGCAGTTATTTCATTAGCTAAGGCAATTAATTGAACTAATCCATATTTTTTAGCCGCCTTAATTGCTTGGTCATAAAGTTCCATCGCTACTAATTCTACGCCTTTAACTCGGTGATATTCGGCATTAACTAACAAATAACGAATTTCAAAATTATCTGGACAGTTATCCGCCCACAATTTAAATTTTTCAACATTTTCCGCTAATTGTTGTAAAAATTCAATTTTTTCGGCTGAATTTGCTTGTTCATAATAAGCAGCAATATTTAATGAATAATAAAAGTAATATTGGGTGAAAGGAAACATGGTAATACCAGGCGTTAAATTTTTAGCATGGCGTTTCATAATGGTAATTGCTTGACGATAATCGCCGTGAATGTATAAAATTTGTCCCATTAAAACTGCGTACCAAGTTCCACCAGGCAAGAAATTATTACGTTGCCAATAAGATAAAAATTTTTCAACATTAACTTCAGAATTTTTTAGTTGATATTTATTGGAACTTTTGCCTTGTAAATTAGCAATAACCAATCGCAACATTTGAAAAACTTTAAGCATTTTTTCGTCATTAGTATTTTTGACAAAACTTAAATAATTTTCAGATAATTGATAAACTTCTTCTAGGGCAGTACCTTTTAGTAAATGACTCCAAATTAGAAACACGGCTGCCCACACGCCAAATACAATTTCACCAGTTTCTCGACATTTTTGAATATTTTGTTCATAAAATTCGGCATTAGAACTGAAAGGTTGGCGATGATAATTAATATAATTGCAAAATAAATTGCGAACTTTTGGTAACATTGCCACATCATTAAATTTATCTACAACTTGTAAAGCCAAGCTTCCAAAATCATAACCTGCTGGATAATTTTCTTGTTCAGTTAAAAAAACTCCATATAATAAATAGCCAAAACTAGATTCATTGCTATTCCCATATTGCCAAGATAAATCAATTAAATTTAAACCGCACAACAGCATTAAATTAGGGCGACCATTATAAAAAGCAATTTCCCAAAATTCCATATACAATTTCATTTTAACTTTAGCCGTTTTATCGCTCATAATAGTTAAATCAATAACTTTGGCTAAATTATTGTGATAATGATTGGCTTGAATTTTTGATAATTTTTCAGCGATAACTTGTTGTTCTTCAGCTTCTTGTTCGGGAAAATTTAATTCGGCAGTTTGCAAAATCTGTAAACCAATTTTTAAAGCTTTGGCATAATTTTTACCAGTAGTTGCTTGCAAATTTTTCAGTAAAACAAAAGCTTCTACTTTATCAATTAATGACTGTGCTTGTTCTAATAATTGGTCAATAATTTCTTCCGCAATTTTATGATGTCCAGTTAAATATTCTACTTCCGCTTGTTCTTTAAACAGTTCAAAGCTAAAGGCATAATCTGATGACCAAGCATCTTGGTTAAGCAATGAAGTTGCAGCCCGCGCATATTTTAACGCCGCTTCAAAAGCCGTTGAAGATTTAGCTTTTTTCACCGCTAAAAGGTTAAGTTCAATAATTTGTTGGCGATCTACATCATTTTTAATTTCTGCAATTCCCAAATTTAGATAATTGACAATATCAAAAATATGGCGGTCTAAAGTTGCATTGGTGGTAGTTTTTAATAATAAATGTCCAATTTGCCAGTTAATTTTAGCAATTTCAGATTCACTAATTAGAGAATGAGCGGCTTGTTGAATACGGTCATGCTGAAATTTAAAAGTAATTTTATTCCAATTATGAGCAGAATTTTGTAAAATTGTATTTTGCGTAACATCATTTGGTGATTTTGATTGAAAAAATGATAAAAAACTTGAACTTTTTTGCGAAAGAGTAACTAATAATTCTTCTTCCACTGCAATCCATATTTGGGTTAAAATAGTTTTAATTTCCATCTCAGAAATAATTGACAAGGTTTTTAAATCAAATTGGTTGCCAATACAAGCAGCTAATTTCAGCACATTAACGGTATCATCAGGTAAACGCGTAATTTTTTTACTCATAAAATCAACAACATTATTGCTAATTTCTTTAGTGCTAATTTCCGCTAAACTCCATTGCCATTTCCGTTTTTCAGGCTGGAAAGTTAATAATTTTTTAAAATATAAATCGGTTAAAAATTCATTGACAAAAAAGGCATTGCCATGGGTCTTTTGATAAATAAGATTGGCTAAAACTTGAGTATTTTTAGGCTTATCGTGTAAAACATCGGCAATTAAATCATTGACTTTTTCCTGAGATAAATTAAGTAATTCAATGGTATTAATTGTAGCTCTCGGTTTTAAGCTCTCAAGGTTAATCATTAAAGGATGATTTGCACTCATTTCATTACTTCGATAAGCTCCAATAATGAAAAAATACTTTATTTTTGGTTCAAGCATCAAATTTTTCAACAGGTTCAAAGAGGCAAAATCAGCCCATTGTAAATCATCTATAAATAAAATAAGTGGGTGTTCTGCTTGACAAATGGCTTTTAGAAAATTTTGAAATATTAAATTAAGACGATTTTGCGCTTCTTGTGAACCAACTTTGACTACTGGTTCTTGTTGTCCAACAATTAAGCTAAGTTGGGGAATTATTTCGATTAAAATCTGAGTATTGGGTGCAACTGCGGCTAAAATTATTTCCCGCCATTTTTTAAGTTTTTCAGCGGATTCAGTTAATAAATAATGGCAAAATTCATTGAATGCTTGACTAATTGCTGAATAAGGAATATTGCGATGAAATTGGTCGAATTTACCACTGGCAAAATAACCATGTTTTTCAGTTATTGGTTTATACACTTCATGTACTAACACCGTTTTACCAACTCCCGCATAGCCAGTAATTAACATCATTTCACAAGCCCCTTGAGTTATACGTTCAAAAGCTTGTAATAAAGTGTTTATTTGATTGGTGCGACCATATAATTTTTGTGGAATTTGCAGTTTGCTGGAAAAGTCATCCTGAGCTAATTTAAATGTAAAATGTTGTAAATTGTTAGTTATTTCAAATTTGTCAAAACATTTCTCTAAATCTGATTTAACTCCAGAAGCAGATTGATAACGATCTTCAATATTTTTTGCCATTAATTTAGTTACAATATCAGAAATAATTTGGGGAATATTTGGCTTAACTTCGCAAACAGAAATGGGAATTTTAGCAATATGGCAATGAACTAATTCAAGCGCATCATTTGATTCAAAGGGTAATTTTCTAGTCAATAATTCATAAAAAGTAACACCCAAAGAATATAAATCAGTCCGATAATCAAGACTTCGATTCATGCGCCCAGTTTGTTCTGGCGAAATATAAGCTAAAGTACCTTCTAATTGCTCTGGATTTTGTAAGCTAAGATTTTCATGCGCCAAACGGCTGGCAATACTAAAATCGGTAATTTTAATTATTCTAGTAGTTGGATTAATAATAATATTGTTAGGATTAATATCTTTATGAATAATATTATGGGCGTGAATATGATGCAAACTATTTGTGATTTGGATGGCAAAGATTAAAAATTCTTTGATGGTTAATAATTTTTTGCCAATAAATTGCTTTAAGGATTTACCACCTATATCTTCGGAAACAATGATGATTTTATTTTTATATTCTTCAATGCTATAAATTTTTATAACACCATCTAAATTAAGATTTTTAGTAATTTGATATTCTTGTTGATAAGATGTTAATTGTTTTGTATTTAAATAATTGATGTTTAATAATTTCAAAATAACTGCTTGTTTATTTTTAATACGAATAGCGCGATAAATAATAACATCAGCGTTTTCGTAAATTAATTCAATTATTTCAAAATTGGGTAAATTAATCATAATGGATTTTTAGTTTAAGTTTTTATTGGAATTATGACATTGTTGCATAAAAACAGGTTAAAATAAGTTAAAATTTAGAGCGATTAAGTTCAAACTTGCATTTGTATATAATTTCACCTAATATTATTATTAAATAATAGCTTTTTTTAAATTCTTAATTTAAGGAGTATTTGTTAATGTTAAATCGAAACTGTTTATATTTACTAATTTTAGTCTTTAGTTTAAATTTCACAACCAATGTCCAAGCGTTACCTGAAGATAGTTTAGGTAATCCTGACACCAGCGAGTTAAACACCATTATTGTCGATGATTTTGGTAATGTAAGTACTGATTTTAGTTCTTCGGCTGGGGTTGTCGAATTTTTGGCGACTGATTATGAGGTAAATGAAAGCGACGGTAATATTACTGTTACCATCAACCGAGTTAATGGCTCAAATGGGGTTGCGGAAGTAATTTATTCTACTCATAATGGCACTGCAAAAGGGCTAGATTATATTGCCAAACAAAATATTTTAAGGTGGATAGATGGGGAAACAGAGGATAAAACTATCACCATTGGAATTTATAATGACGTTTTAGTCGAAGGAACTGAAAGCTTTTCTATTAAATTATCTACCCCAACCAGTTATACGCAATTGGGTACTAATACTGAAGCAACCATAAGTATTATTGATAATGATGTTGAAACTACTGTCCAATTTACTTCTGAAAGCTATTTGGTAACTGAAAATGATGGGGTAGCGATAATTAAGGTTACGCGGGAAGGGGGTCGAGCTGGAGAAGTTGCGGTTAAATATAAAATTATTGATGGTGGAACTGCAACCGTTGATGAAGATTACGTTGATGCGGAAGGAATGTTTATTTGGAATAGCGGTAATAATGCCCATCAAGAAATTGTTATTTCTATCAAAGATGATCATTTAATAGAAGGTAATGAAACCATTCAATTGAAACTTTTTGATGTCGAGGGCAAAGCTATTTTAGGTGTTTTTGGCGAAACCACTTTAACTATAATTGAAGACGATACTGGAGAATGCCAATCTACTGAAGTAATTGATTGTATTTGGGATAATGATGGTTATTTATTGGAAGACGTTGAAATTACTGAATATGGTCAAATAATTGGAGGGCAATTATCTGGAACTATTGTCAATGAAGGAATTATTGAAAATGTTAGCTTATTGGCAGATTCTCATATAATAGGCGGGCAAACAGTCGGTATAATACGTGGCAATATTCAGGGAAATCCTGATAATCCAACTATTTTAGACAATGTTGAAATTGCCAGTGATGTTATATTAAACCATGTAATTATTGGCAAAAATGCTATCGTTAATAGTGGCGTTATATTAGGCGATAATGTATTATTTGAAACTAATAGCACGATTCCTTATATGGCTAATTTAAATAGCGTGTTAGGTCATATTAATGCCACCTATTTGCCAGCGGTTAATTTAAACAGGGATGTGTTATTAAATAGCAGTCGCAATGGAATTGTTGATGCAATTAATAGTTTATTAAATACTATTGATTTAAATCCTGGTTTTGTTTTGACCCAAAATTTGGAAAATGGAGCTTTAGAATTTGATACTCAAGGGCAATATTATAAAATTTTACCAACTAATGTGCAACAAGTTTGGGGACAACAAACCATTAATAACCATTCTTTAGAAGCGATGGGGATTGTAGTTGAAACCAGTGGAGAATTAATTGTGGTTACACATACTGGTAGAAAAATTAATTTAATACCGATGGTGCATGATTTTGAAGCATTGAAAGATAATTTAGCTATTTTTAACTTGCACCACAATATTCTCAGGAATATAAACGGTAATTTAAAAGTTTTAAATGCGGATGATTACTACACAATTCGTCCCAACCTTTTTTCCCAACCAGTAGCCGCTGACACCGCTTTGGGAATTAGGACAATTAATTCAACTTGGGTTGATAATTTAGTTGAGGTATTTTCGGTATTTGAAATCAATGACCAGGAATTACATCAACAATTTTTATATTCTAGTGCTGCTCATTCTGAAATTTTGGAGGCACAAGCGGCTGGAGTGCAACTTTATTTAGATGGGCGGGCTAAGTTGTTTATTGGGGAAGGTGTTGATACAAAAGTATATCGGGGTGTATTTGATTATGCAATTATTACCGACACCGATGCTGAGGAAATGCAATTACAAATTTTAGAAATTGAAGATATAAATAATGATACTTTAACTGATTATAGAATTATATATCCCAACGGTGACCAACAAATTTTCTATCAATGTTTGCATTGTATTGAATGATTATTGTACCATGCGTTTTAAAATAAAATCTTTCGTTCCTAAATTCTGTTTGGGAATATTGATTAATATAATCATGCCAATAGCTAAAATTACAATTATATTTAAAAAATTATTATAAAGTAAACGATTGATTTAATTTAATAAATTATAAAAAGTTTATAAAAATAAGTAAAAAAAAGCTTGTAATTTTAGTTAAGGTATGATTTAATAGTTACTACTTTTAGAATCATATTATTAAGATAAATAAGGTGTTAAATTATTGCTTA
>JAGLFE010000068.1 GCA_023144675.1 Thiomargarita sp.
ATGTATTTCTTGGTAGATAGTTACTTTGGTTTTAAATCGCTGTTTTCTTAAAATGTTTTATTTTTTTAAAAGCAATATACAAATTAATAACATAAATATCTGAGTCTTCAGTGGCTAATTCCCGACAACATTCTGATAAAGCATTAATACGTTCTTCATCTTCAATAATATCAAAAGATAGATAAATATCCATAGTTATTTTACCTTCTAAATAATGTAAATTAATTTGCTCAATCGAATCCATTGTTCCTAATGGTTTACAACATTTATTTTGCAAACGTTGAGCAATTTCATTACGTAAAGGTAAATTTAAATTATGTTTAATCTGCTCGTCAAATTCTGGATCAATGTGTACCAAAACATCAGAAATATCATCAATAGTTTCGATTAATTTAATTCGCACCCTATCAGCAATTTGATGTCCTTCAGAAACGCTAATGCGAGGATTAACTAATAAATGCACATCAACCAAGGCATTGGCTCCCATCTTACGAGTGCGTAATTCATAAACCGCACGCACGCCATCAATTGATTGAATAATTTTTTTAATCCGTTTTAACTCGCCTGGATCTAAGCTAGTATCTAATAATTCTTTTACTCCGCGCCAGCCTATAGAAATACCAATATAGGCAATCATAAAACTTACGCCCATAGCAGCAACTGCGTCCAACCAATAAACACCTAACATACTTCCTAATATTCCAATAAATACAATAATGGAAGAAATTGCATCACTGCGATGATGCCAGGCGTTGGCTTGCAAAATAGGCGAATTTAAACGTTTAGCTACATTATTTGTGTATTGATATAAAATTTCTTTGACTAAAATAGATAAGATGGTAATAACTAAGGTAATTGGAGTTGGCTGCCATAATAATTGAGGTTCAAATAATCGACTGCCTGAGTCTATTAAAATACCTACAGCTATAAGTAATAATAATCCCCCTAATGCTACAGTAGCTAAAGTTTCAAATCGGGCATAACCATAGGGATATTCAGCATCGGCATCTAAGGCACTATATTTAGCCGCTACTAAAACAATACCATCGCTAATTAAATCGGATAAGGAATGTAAACCATCAGCAATTAAGGCTTGGGAACGTCCATAAATGCCAACTAATAATTTAGCTACTGCCATAAAAACGTTGGCTATTACCCCAATTAAAGTAACATTGCGGGTAATAATATAACGTTCTTTTGAAGTTAATTTTTTTATTGATGCAGGCATAGTTATTCTAAAATCATAAAATAATTTGGTAGTCCTGAACAAAGTAGTGATGGTCTCAAAAAACCTGTCAGGTATCAAAGACCTAACAGGTTTAGCACTACCTATTTTAGGACTACCAATAATTTAGATAGTTAAACTAAAGTCAAAATGTCTTCTTTTATCTTTTGTTTAAAATATCCAGCTTCTATAGGCTCATCTATTTCTAATGCAATAGTTTCAACCATAATAAGAATTTCTACTATGCTTTGAGGTTTGCCCATTTTGTCAATATATTCATCACATATAATAGTTGCAATAGGACCAACATAGCTGGCTAATGTGATTTTAACATGAGTTATAATATTCCTGATATTAGATGGAGTTTGAGTTGTTAAAGCTTCGGTATCAGTATAAAATGTTTCAAATATTTCCGCTGTTGGTGGCAAAGGAACTTCTTGAGAAGCTTCAAAAACACCTTCTGCGAATTGTAATCGTCCTGATTTGATATTTTGAATGTGTGGAATGGCATCATAGCCACGATATTTAGTATTAAAAACTAAGCAAGTAATTTCCCCTTCATTTAGCACAATTCGTATTAAATGTCCACTATCAGAGGTAATAAATATGGTACCAGTTTTCCTTTCTTCAGATAAATGTTGTATTTCTGCCATTAATGTAGGATAAGGCAGAGTATGTCCTATATTCATAATTATTTCATCCTAGCACGGCGTAGTCTTTCAAAAGATTTAATCATACTAACTCGCATTCGCTCAAAAGATTGAGCTAATTGACCAATTTCGCTTTTATCTTTGATTTCGATATGATTGCTAATTAATTCACCCTTGCTAATAGCATCAGCAGTTTTGGTTAAATATTCAATTGGTTTAGTAATTCCAGCACTAAATAATAATGCGAATAATAGAGCTAAGATAATAGAAGCAATAATAATTAAAATAAATGTAATCCTAAAATTAATAACACTTGCTAAAACATCATTAGTATTGCGTTGAATAATTATTATCCAATTATTAGTTGAACCAGGGATAGAAACTTTGGCATGAGAAAGAGTAAAATTTGAAGTAATAATGCTACTGTTTTTATTTAATATATTTCTAATAATATTGTCTGAATATTCATTTTTTAATTGATAACCAGTATTGAGATCACTTGGTCCTCCCCAAATTTTATCTCTATCAGGATGATTGGCAAAAAAACCATCTGAATTAACTAAATACGCTCCATCTAATGGTTTAATAAATTGATTAGCATCTACATTAAAAATTAATATACCAACTTTATTATTATTATCATCATATATATTAACTGCATAACGAATAACAGGTTTATAAGGTTTTTCTATTTTATCCTTTTCTTTATTCAAATCTAAATTAGATACAAATAGTTGCTTGCCTGATAAACGAATGGTTTTTTTAAAATAATACCGATCAAATTTATTTTGCAATTTATCTTGGGCGACAATTATATTTCTAAAACCATTTGAATCTATTCGTATAATTTCTTTTCCGATTTCATTAATATAACGAATTTGATAATAAATACGGCGATTATGAGATAGTGCAAAAAATTCTTGTTCTAACTGCTGCCTTTTGTATTTAATAATTGCTTGAATACTATTTTTAGTTAAATTTTTAAGACCTAAAACTTCTAATTTTTCTTTATCCAGTTTTTTATTCGCCAATAATGCTTTTTGAAAACTTTGCAAAGTTAAAAATTCTTTCATCAAAGGAGCTTGCCTTAAAAATAATAAATCAGATTTTACACCTGATAAAAAGTTGGTAATATTATTTGCTAATGTTTTCGATTGAATCGTTTGAGTTGTTAATGCTTGTTTCCGCAAGGCATCCGATGAAACTTGAATTGAATAAATTCCAGTAATTAAAGTTGGAATTAGGGTAATAATAGAAAAACTAATAATAAGTTTAGTTCTTAAACGCTGATAAAATTTCATAATGTCTAAAATATAAATGTCAATTAAGAGTTAAAAATATAAGATATGAGAATTAAGTGTCGAAAAATTTTATTTAAAATCAAATGTGTGATTGGAATTCAAAACTTTAACATAATTGATGCGCTTTGTTCCTCAGCAACATCCTACATTTTTTACTTAATTTTATACGTATTTTTGGTAGTCCTGAACAAAG
>JAGLFE010000069.1 GCA_023144675.1 Thiomargarita sp.
TTCGTTCCTCAGCACTACATTTTATACGTATTTCTTGGTAAATAGTTACATAATATCATATTATTAAACCATTTTTATTCAAGCTTGTTGAAACAACTAGCTATTAATTTTGTCAAACTATCAAAAACAAATGACTAAATCAAGCCATTCGCTAACCTACCGAGATGCTGGTGTCAATATAGATAACGGTAATTTACTTGTTGAACGTATTAAACCTATTGCTAATCGCACTCGACGACCAGAAATGTTGGGTGGCTTAGGCAATTTTGGAGCATTGTTTGAAATACCATTGACCCGTTATAAAAATCCAGTGCTAGTTTCAGGAACTGATGGCGTTGGAACTAAATTAAAATTAGCTCAACAGTATGGAAAACACGACACAATTGGCATTGATTTAGTGGCAATGTGTGTAAATGATATAATTACCTCTGGGGCAGAACCATTATTTTTTTTAGATTATTTTGCAACTGGTCAACTTGATGTCGAGAATGCGGCTGCCGTTATTGCAGGAATTGGTCAAGGCTGTGAATTAGCTGGAGCGGCTTTAGTTGGTGGGGAAACGGCGGAAATGCCTGATATGTATCAACAAGGCGAATATGATTTGGCTGGTTTTGCTGTTGGGATTGTAGAAAAAGAGCAAATTATTACTGGACAAAATATTCAAGCTGGAAATGTTTTAATTGGCATCGCATCTAGTGGCGCGCATTCCAATGGCTATTCCTTGATTCGCAAGGTTTTGGCTACAACCGCATCAACTGAGTTAAAATTAAATAATCGCAATTTAATTGAAATATTATTAACCCCGACTCGAATTTATGTTAAATCATTATTAAAATTGCGGCAAAAAATACCAATATTAGGTATTGCCCATATTACTGGTGGTGGATTATTGGAAAATGTACCGCGGATGCTACCAGATGGAATATGCGCTCATATTGATTTAAAATCTTGGGAAATGCCAATAATTTTTGAATGGTTACAACAACAAGGCAATATTGAGGCTACAGAAATGTATCGAACCTTTAATTGTGGAGTTGGCATGGTTATTTGTGTGGCTCAAAATAACGTGGATATGGCTTTAAATGACTTAAAAGCATTGGGAGAATCTGCATGGGTTATTGGAAAGGTTGAAACTGATTTAGATAAAGAAATGGTGTTACATGGTTTAACAGGATAATATGTTTTACATACTGAAGTTACGCCAATAAAAAAATATAATTAAGCATTATTTCTAACTACCGATTTTTATCAATGAAACTAATTTTTAGTAGTATAACTTTATTATTACTGGGCTTAATTATGGTTGCTTCGTCTTCAATCCATATTGCCCAAATTCAATTTGAAGAACCTTTATATTTCTTTTGGCGACAATTTGCCCACGCTAATATAGGCATTATATTAGGTGCTTTAATTGTTTTTGTACCAATCCAAATATGGCAACGTTTCAATCTAATCTTGTTATTATTAGGTATTATTTCGCTTATTTTAGTATTAATACCTAATATTGGTTATGAAGTAAATGGTAGTATGAGATGGATAAATGTAGCCGGTTTGCGCTTCCAACCTTCCGAACAAATCAAGTTATTAACCCTTTTATACTTATCGGCTTATTTAGTTCGTCGCCAAAGAGCGGTGCGTGAAACTTTAATCGGTTTTATTATACCAATTACGGTGGTTTGCTTCATAACAGGTTTATTATTACTGGAACCAGATTATGGAACTTCCGTGGTTTTATTTGCCACAGTTTTAGGTCTGTTATTTTTAGCAGGCGTACCAATTGGGCAATTTTTTTTATGGTTTGTGATTATTGCTCTGGTATTTAGCATCCTTATTTTACTGGTTCCGTATCGAGTACAACGTTTAACCGCTTTTATTGACCCCTGGGCTGATCCATTTAATACTGGATTTCAATTAACCCAAGCTTTAATTGCTATCGGGCGCGGAGAATTATTTGGAGTTGGTTTAGGTAGCAGTATTCAAAAACTAACTTATTTACCAGAACCACACACCGATTTCCTATTTTCCATTTTAGCTGAAGAATTAGGTTTAATTGGCGTAGCAGTTGTGATTGGCTTATTCGCAGTTATTATCTTTCAAGCTTTTATGATTGCCATTCGAGCCGAAAAACAGCACTTAAAATATGCAGCTTATATTGCCTATGGTATTGGACTTATGCTGGGACTACAAGCCAGTATTAATTTAGGGGTTAATATGGGATTATTGCCAACTAAAGGTTTAACTTTGCCTTTAATGAGTTATGGCGGTTCTAGCATGATTACAACCTGTATTATGCTGGCATTGTTGTTGCGAATTGATTATGAAACTCGTATCGGTATGAAAAAGCATAATAAACGAGCAAATTTATCAATTTAATATTTACGCAGGCGGTGCAAAATTAACTTATTTTTCGTTATTTGTTGATGGATGTTCGATGTGCTTTTAAGCAAAATTTCAAGTTTATTTATCGCCAGTTAAACAAACATTTTACTACGCCAATCAAAATTAATTACAAAGTTGCCTTGAAAATAAAAAATAATAATATTAAATTAAACAATTTTCAGCTTGAATTTATCTAAAAAATACCTAATTTATTATTTAGAATAATAAAATATGTAATTTATTGATATAATTGAAATATAAATTATATTATAGGATATCTTCATGTTGGACGTATTGCCTCCTGATTCTATAGGACTTGTCGAACCTAAATTTCACACATTTGACTCTCCAATCGCATTAGATTGTGGTCGAATTTTGCCACGATATAAATTAATCTACGAAACTTATGGTAATTTAAATAAAGAGAGTTCTAATGCTATTTTAGTTTGCCATGCTTTAAGTAGCGATCATCATGCGGCTGGCTATCATACTTTGCAGGATAAAAAGCCAGGCTGGTGGGAAACTTGCATTGGTCCTGGTAAACCAATAGATACTAATCGCTTTTTTGTCGTTAGCCCCAATAACTTAGGCGGATGCAAAGGTTCAACTGGACCTACCAGTATTAATCCAGATACGAACAAGCCCTATGGTCCTGATTTTCCTATAGTAACTGTGCATGATTGGGTAAAAACTCAAGCCCGTTTAGGCGATATATTAGGCATTTCACAATGGGCAGCAGTTATAGGTGGCAGTTTAGGTGGAATGCAAGCTTTGCAATGGGCAATAGATTATCCTAAACAATTACGTCATTGTGTTGTCATTGCCGCCGCTCCCAGATTAACTGCCCAAAATATTGCATTTAACGAAGTTGCTCGCCAAGCTATTCTCAATGATCCTGAATTTTATGCTGGACATTATTATCAACATAATGCGATACCTCGTCAAGGTTTAATGTTGGCAAGAATGCTTGGACATATTACTTATTTATCAGATACAGCAATGCGCAAAAAATTTGGAAGAGATTTACGTGAGGGCAAAATTAATTTTGGATTCGATGTTGAATTTCAAGTTGAAAGTTATTTACGCTATCAAGGAATGTCTTTCGTTGATCGGTTTGATGCTAATACTTATCTATTAATGACGAAGGCTTTAGATTATTTTGATCCAGCATATAAATTTGATGATAATTTAGCTAAAGCATTAGCTCAGGTTTATGCCAAATTTTTGGTGATTTCATTTACTAGCGATTGGCGATTTTCACCCGCCCGTTCTCGTGAAATTGTTAAAGCCCTATTAGCGAATAAAAAACTGGTTAGTTATGCTGAAATAAAAGCCCATGATGGACATGATGCGTTTTTGATGCCGATTCAAAAGTATTTACAAACCTTTAAAATGTATATGCAACAAATAGAATTGTGAGGAATAATAAGTTGTGGAACTGCGTACCGATTTAGCTTTAATCAGTGAATGGATTGTTAAAGGAACTCATGTACTAGATTTAGGCTGTGGAAATGGTGCTTTATTAGCCTATTTGCGTGATAAACGTACCGTAACAGGTTATGGTTTAGAAATTGATGATGATAATATTATTTCTTGTATTAAAGCGGGTATTAATGTGATTCACACTGATTTAAATCAAGGTTTATCTGATTTTGCCGATGATAGCTTTGATTATGTGATTATGACCCAAGCAATTCAATCCATTCATCGTCCTGATTTATTATTATTAGAAATGTTACGTGTTGGTCGTCAAAGCATTATAACTTTTCCCAATTTTGGACATTGGAATGCTCGTTTATCTCTATTTTTTAAAGGAGTTATGCCTATTTCCCGTACTTTTCCCACAGAATGGTATAGTACGGAAAATATTCATTTATGTTCTTTACATGATTTTGAGAAACTTTGTGTTACTTTAGATATTGAAATATTGCAACGAGCGGTAGTAGATACAACTCATCACAGTAGTTGGTTTATGCGATTAATGCCTAATTTATTTGGGGAAATTGCAACTTATCATCTACGTAGTAAATTAATCTAATCAAGATTTTTTTGCAACTTTGTAACGACAAAAGAATTTAAGCAATTGTAATAACATATAAGTTCTTTTATTATTTGCAAAGATGCTATATAAATTTTTACGATATTGATGATTACTCATTTTAGTAAATAAAGTGCTAAACAATACCGTTAGCATCACTGACCATACAATGTGATAATGACCAATAACTTCAAAACCAATTAATAACGCTGTTAAAGGTGCATTAAATACACCGCCTACAAACGCTGCCATTCCTGCCATCGCATAAACTGCACTGGGAGAAGTTATTTCAGGAAATAGGAATCCTACTAGATAACCAAATGAACCGCCCAAAGTTGCCCCCATAAAAAATGCTGGCGTAAACGTTCCACCTGCACCACCAGAAGAACCTAAACTTAAACTCGTGGTCAACATTTTCAATAAAAAAATTAGGAATATAATTTGGATAGCTAAAGTTCCGTTAAGTGCTTCTAATAAAGTAGTACTGCCTAAGCCAAAAATACGTGGTAAACCATCAACTTGGAAAGTAACTAAACCAATCATGCCGATAATTAAACCGCCTAACATTGGTTTAAAATAATCGGTAATTGCTAACATTTCCCAAAAAGTCCTCATTTTGCCCATCATTTTGGTAAATATTTTAACACTAATACTAACGATAATAGCTAATAAACAATAAAGTGGAATTTCCCAAAAACTAACCCATTCATGATGCGGTATAACTAAAAACTCTTCCTTATAAAATTGAGCGATAAAATCAGCAGTAAAAGAGGCTAATAATATTGCACCAAAAGTAATAATACTAAAATAGCCTAAAATAACTTCGACGACAAAAATAGAACTCATTATTGGCGCATGAAAAGCGGCTCCAATCCCAGCTCCAATTCCACAAGCAAATAATAATCGAGTTTTCTTTTTATCTAAAGCCAGTAAATGTCCAACAGTAGCACCAAATGCTGAACCTAATTGTCCAGTTGGACCACCTAATCCGACTGAACCACCAGTTGCTGCATAAACCGCAGACATAATTGATTTAATGGCTAAAGCTCTTGGAGGAATATCTTCATCTTTTAATGCTACTGCTTTGAGTAATTCGGGAACGCTACGTCTTCTTGCTTCACGAGCGAAATGAAAAATAGTTAAGCCTACAATTAAGCCACCAATAGTTGGGATGATAACCAAGTTATAGGAACCGAACATATTTAATAATCCCCATAATTTTTCTTCAAATAATATGGTGGATAATGTTTTAACAAAGTGTTCTATAAAAATTGCACCTACACCCGCACCAACTCCAATGACAGGAGCCAATAAAAATATCACAGCGATATTGACGATACTTTTAGTTCGCTGTTGTTGCCACAATAATTGAATATGGCGGCGGGGAGCTGTTATTGATGGGTATGAAAACATAAATCAATTTTAAAATTTGGATAAAAAAATTAATCTCAATATAAATTAAATCTATAATAAGTATATATTATAATTAATAATATTAAAAAAAACTAATATTTCAGTATTATTTATTATTTTTATTTATAAATACTGATTTTACCAATGATTAGTTAGTAGGTAAAATAGTTACAGCTGTATCTTTTTTACAACATAAATGATATAAATTTCAGATTTGTAAGCAATATAATTCCAAAAATAATGAATAATTTAGCAAATCCAGCTTCCCAATTGATTGATAAATTTAATCGCAAAATTACTTATGTGCGTCTTTCTGTAACAGATCGTTGTGATTTTCGGTGCGTATATTGTATGAGTGAAAAAATGACATTTTTACCCCGCCAAGAATTATTGACTTTAGAGGAATTGGAATTTTTGGGACGGGCTTTTATTGAATTGGGAATAATTAAAATTCGCATTACTGGCGGTGAACCTTTGGTGCGTAAAGGCATTATACAGTTATTTCAAGGGCTGGGAAAATTAACTGGCTTGGAAGAATTGGTTTTAACCACTAATGGTTCACAATTAATTAAGATGGCACAACCATTGAAAGAAGCGGGGGTAAAGCGAATAAATATTAGTTTGGATACTTTAAAACCAAACCGTTTTCTAAAAATGACTCGGATTGGCAAACTAGAAAAAGTTTTGGCTGGGATTGAAGCAGCAATTGAAGCGGGTTTTGAGCGGGTGAAAATTAATGCGGTTATTATAAAAAACCGTAATCACGATGAAGTAACTGATTTAGTACAATTTGCCATTGAAAAAGGTATTGATATTAGCTTTATTGAAGAAATGCCTTTGGGAAATATTGAAGGGAGAAATTGTGTTGAAACGTTTTACTCTAGTTCACAAATTCGTCAAGACCTAGCTAAAACATTTACTTTATCATCTAGTATTGAAACAACTGGTGGTCCATCAAAATATTATCAACTTGCGGGAATAAAAACTCGAGTCGGCTTCATTTCCCCCCACAGTCATAATTTTTGTGAATATTGTAATCGAGTACGCATAACAACTAGCGGTCGTTTAATTTTATGCTTGGGTCAAGAAAACTCAGTAGATTTACGCCAAGTTATACGTACTTATCCAAATGATATAGTTAAATTAAAACAAACAATTGTCAATGCAATTAGTCTTAAACCCAAAAGCCATGAATTTGAGCTTGATAAAAAATCACAAATTCTTAGATATATGAATTTAACGGGTGGTTAAGTATTTTCGTCAATATCCAAATTTTCATCTATTTCAGGTTCTTCTAATATTTCTATTGGATTATTGCAACCAGCTTCTTGCATCCATTCGACTTGTTGAGCCAATGTTTCATGTTCGGCAGGTATTTGACGAAAACTAATCATTTTCCAATCAAGTAAAAGATCGGATTCAATGAAATAACGTACATTTTCTTGGATAATAATTTTTTTTGGCCATTTTATTGTTGCTTCTGTTTCTATATTTGGCTCTATATTATTAGCTGGAAAAACCAAATTAGCCCGTTGTTTAGGTTTGCGAGTAGTAAAAATAGCAAAATTAACATTAGTTTCCCTTTTTTTCGCAGGAACCCATAAACTAACTTGTTCAGAAGGAACATAGCAAAATAAAGTATTTAAACTAGCCTCATTGGTAATATCGATTGCCCAAATATTAGGTGGAGATTCCTGCACTTCTCCTATTCCCCGCCGGCGTGAATCGTGCTTTACATTTTGGGGTTCTTGAATATAATTTTCTGCTACGTTGATAACATTATAATTTAAAGCGGCTAGCAATATATATGAGAACATATAAAACTCCTAATTTTTCAACCTGATAAAAAAAAGGACTTAAATATATCAAAATACAAAATTATATAATATTTACTTAAACATGGTATTTAAAAAATAAAAATAGTTTCAATTTGAATATATCAAGTCCTACGTGGCAAAGTACTAACCTCATAAAAGTCTATACTGATTTTAACCAAGTATTTTTTATGAAGCAAAACTTATGCCATTATAGTTTTATTGCGATTTAATATCAAAAAATAAAATTGAAATATAATTTAAGGGCAAATAACTTATTATTTTGTAACTATCTACCAAGAAATACGTATAAAATTAAGTAAAAATGTAGGATGCTGTTGAGGAACGAAACGCATCAATCGTGTTCTTAATTCGCATTTAAAGCTTTAATTGGTAGATAGTTACATTATTTTAAACTATCAAAACCATAAAATTATTCCCCATATAAATATAGTATAGCACAAAGCAATAAAAACTGCAGCCGATCCTAAATCTTTTGCTTGTTTTATTAAAATATGCTGTTCAGTACTCACTCGATCAGCGATAGCTTCAAGCGCAGAATTTATTATTTCAGCTATTAAAACTAATAATAAACTGCTAATTAATAAAATTAATTCAATATGGTTATCGCCAATCCAAAAAGCGAGTGGAATTAAAATAATACAAAATAATACTTCTTGACGAAAAGCTGCTTCATTATTCCAAGCGGTTCGTAAACCTGCTAATGAATAACCACCAGCTTTAATAATGCGTGTTAATCCGCCATTTTTTGATTTGGTTGCCATATAATATTAAGTTCCCTGGCTGCTTTAACTTCATTTAAACGTCGTACTGGCAAATGATAAGGAGCCTGTTTTAACTCTGTTGGATTATCATCAGCTTCTTTTTGAATTTCACACATCGCCGCAATAAAATCATCTAAAGTTTGTTTATCTTCAGTTTCAGTCGGTTCAATGAGTAAACATTCTGGTATTAATATGGGAAAATAAGTCGTAGGCGCATGAAAACCTTTATCAAGCAAGCGTTTAGCAACATCCATCGTGGTAATATGTTGCTGTTTTGCCTGTTTTTTTAAAGTTAAAATAAATTCGTGGCTAGCACGCCGTATTGGAAAAGCAATATCAAATCCAGCTTTAACTAAACAAGCTTGTAAATAATTAGCATTTAAAGTGGAAAATTCAGCAACTCTTGAAATACCTTCACGCCCTAATAATCGTATATAAATATAAGCCCGAATTAAAATACCAATATTGCCTTGATGAGCTAACATTCGTCCAATTGTTTGTGGACAATCTTTTTCGGTCAGCCAATGATAATGTTTATCATTATAAGCAACTATTGGTACTGGCAAAAAGGGCAAAAGTCGTTCATTAACGCCAACTGGACCAGCTCCTGGACCTCCGCCTCCATGCGGCGTTGAAAATGTTTTATGCAAATTAATATGAATCACGTCAAAATTCATATCTCCAGGGCGTACTTTACCTAAAATGGCGTTTAAATTAGCTCCGTCATAATACAATAACCCACCCACTTTATGCACACTTTGCGCAATTTCCATAATTTGACGTTCAAAAACTCCTAATGTTGAAGGATTAGTCAACATAATTCCTGCTGTTTGCGGTCCAATCATGGTTTGCAAAGCTTTAAAATCAACATCGCCGGTTTTACAAGTTGGTATTTCCCGTACTTTATAGCCACACATAACCGCTGAAGCTGGATTAGTTCCATGAGCGGCATCGGGAATCAGTATTTCAGTTCGATTAGTGTCCCCTCTAGCATCGTGATAAGCACGTATCATAGCCACGCCAGCAAATTCACCTTGTGAACCGGCTGCTGGGGTTAAAGAAACTGCTTTCATGCCCGTAATTTCTGTTAAAATTTCTTGCAATTCGTATAAACAAGCTAATACGCCTTGACTATGTGATGCAGGAGTGGCTGGATGATGTGATAATAAACCTGGTAATTGCGCTAAAGTGTTGCAAATACGGGGATTGTATTTCATGGTGCAAGAACCAAGTGGGTAAAAATGGGTATCAATGGAAAAATTTTGTTGCGATAATCGAGTGTAATGACGCACCACTTGCATTTCAGAAACTTCAGGCAATAGTGGTGGTTTTTTACGCAAGTATTTTTCGGGAATATCGTTAATTCTAGGAATGTTAGCATGGTATTGAGAACTAATTTTCCTCCCAATTCCGCTTTTTTCAAAAATAAGCATAATTATAAATTGATGTTAAATTAAAGTTCTTTTCATAATTTTTTGACTTTTTTTTATGAATAATGTGGTTGCATAAGCAAATTTATTTTTGAAAAACTATTTTAAATGTTTAATAATTCTAACATACTTTTCTTCAAAGTTTTAATGGCATTCGGACCTTCAATATCCATCACTTGCTGACTTAAAAAGTGCTTTTCTTCCATTAAATCAGCGATTTTTTCCCCAAAATAACGCAAAAAATCAAAACCAGCTTCTTCTTTAGGAAAACTTAATACGGCATATTCTTCAGCTCGTTGGTTGAGTAAATCAATAAATATTTTACTATGTTCCCCCTTGCCCAATATATCCTGCTGATTATCAGCAAAAGTATTTGTTAATTGTAAAGCTAGGCTTGTTATAAACTGCTGACGTTGGTCTTGATTAAATGTTTTATAAACTAACCGATCCGCTACTTGGAGTAAAAAAGCTAAAAATTCAGCAATAATTTGCAGTCGATGCTTATTATCATGAGTTTTATAACCTTGATTTTCTATTTCCAATACCCCATTCATGGCTATTTTCCAGCTAATAAAAGCCACAGTGCTGGTAACATCTTCAACTGTTCTTTCTTTATCGGTTTTACTCCAATGAGTGTTAATACGCATTTTTATACCCTATTTGAAAAATTGTTTAAGGAATCGTAATTATTATTTTTGGTAGCATGATTGATGCTACATTTTTTACCCTAGTTAATTTAAACTTTTCACATTTTCTTGCATTCCATAAATATAAAAGCCAATAATTAACAGCACAAATGAGCCAAACAGTCCTACAATCCAACTAGCTGAAACTAATGGGGACTGCATGAAAATACTAGCTTGGTAAAACGAGGTTGCAAACATATAAGCTAATCCTGTTGTCCAAGCCCCAGTAAATAATGCCCATTTTAAATTAGTTTCTTTATAAATAGCGGCGGTGGCAGCTGCACAAGGAAAATAAAGCAAAATAAATAATAAATAAGCAAAAGCTCCCGCTTGGCTTTCAAAGCGAGAAACCATTGCACCAAAAGTACCTGTTGTTATTTCTTGTTCTGCTGACGCCATTTCTATGGAACTGACATTACCTATGTTTAAACCTAAAGGATCGGTAATTGCCTTGCTTAAATCGGTTAAATTATTAGGTATTGTCATAAAAGCAATTTTAATTTCTTGCCAAAACTTGAAAGTCTTTTCAGTTTCTTCAATCCCCGCTTCCGTTTGCGCTATTTGACTATATAGGGCATCTAAAGTACCTACCACCGCTTCTTTAGCTAATATCCCAGTAAAAATTCCAACAGTTGCTGGCCAATTATCTTCCTTAATTCCCATTGGTGCAAATGCAGGGGTAAGTGAACGTCCTATTTCACTTAATACGGATTTATCACTATTTTCATTTCCGAAAGAACCATTAGTTCCCCAAGAATTTAGGAAAGTTAATATTATCACCATTGGAATAATTAATTTACCAGCCCTAAATATAAAATTCTTTAAGCGTTCCCAAGTTCGTAAACCGATATTTTTAACCGTTGGTAAATGGTATGCTGGTAATTCCATTATAAATGAGGAAGATTCACCTTTTAATAAGGTATTTTTCATAATAAGTCCAGTAAGAATTGCTATAATAACTCCAATTATATATAGTAAAAAGACTAAATTTTGTCCACCAACTGGGAAAAAAGCAGCGGCAAATAAGGCATAAACAGGTAAACGGGCTCCACAAGACATGAATGGATTCATTAAAATAGTTAAAATTCTATCCCGTTGGCTTTCTAAAGTACGGGTTGCCATAATTGCTGGTACATTACAGCCAAAACCTACAATCAAAGGTACAAACGATTTCCCCGGTAATCCAATAAAACGCATAAAACGGTCCATTATAAAAGCAGCCCTTGCCATATATCCTGAATCTTCCAAAAAGGATAAAAATAGGTATAAAAAACCAATAATTGGAATAAAAGTTGCGACTATTTGAATACCTCCGCCTAATCCATCGGCAGTTAGAATAATTAGGCTATCAGGTAAACCAATGAGGCGCAAAATATGTCCTAATCCATGTACAAAAATAGTTTCAAATAGTTTATCAAAAAAGTCAATAAAAGCCCCGCCGATATTAATAGTAAACATAAACATAAGATACATAATAAATAGGAAAATCGGGATACCTAGCACTCGACTTAAAACAATTTTATCAATTTTATCCGATATGGTTTTATTAATAACTCCTGTCTTTTTCACTGTTTTTTCAAGTATAGCGGCAATAAAATTATAGCGACTATCGGCAATGATAATATCAACCTCTTCGTCTAAATCTTCTTCAACTTTTTCTTGTTGATAAATAGCTACTTTTTCAATTTCTTTACCAACTAATTCAATGGCAAAATCATCATTTTCTAATATTTTTAAGGCAATCCAATGGGCGTGGGAAGCCATGTGTTTTGGTAGTTTTTCAGTAACTAATGGTAAAATTTCAGTTAATGTAGTTTCAATTAAATCTGGGTATTTTACACGTAGATTTGGAATTTGTTTAGTTTCAGCGGCTTGAATAATAGTTTGATTTAGTTGTTTAATACCTATTTTTTTAGATGCGGTAATTGGAACAATTGGCACGCCTAGATGTTGTGATAATGCTTCTACATCAATAATAATTTGGCGTTGTTTGGCAATATCTATCATATTTAACGCAATGACTACTGGAACTTCCATTTCTAATAATTGCGTAGTTAAATAGAGATTTCGTTCTAAATTTGAAGCATCAATAATATTACAAATAATGTTAGCTTCACTAGACAAAATATAATTTTGCGCAATTTTCTCATCTAAAGAAGTAGAACCAGGAACATCAAGTGAATAAATACCAGGTAGATCTACTAATTTTATATCCCAGCCGTCATATTGATAAAACCCTTCTTTACGATCAACCGTTACTCCAGGCCAATTTCCAACTTGTTGGTGAGTTCCAGTTAATACGTTAAATAATGTGGTTTTACCGCTATTAGGATTACCCACAACACCAATAACAAAATGTTTCATTCTTTAAAATCCTTGTTTAATTTTTCGTAACTATTTACCAATTAAAACTTTGGTAGTCCTAAAATAGGTAG
>JAGLFE010000007.1 GCA_023144675.1 Thiomargarita sp.
TCTTTAGCTACTATACATATTTGGCTTAATAAATTATTAGTGGGATAGGTTCACGGTTGTTGCTTGCTATAAGCCGCAAATACGCTAGTTCCACCTTTATATTGAACAACTGTGGCAAAATTATCTGCGATTAAAACTTTTTTTGCAATTGATAAACAAATTTCTTGATTAAAAGATAAATTTTCGCCAATACTAACTCCAAAATATGGCGGAATAGCTATTGCAAGTGGAGAATTTATCAAAAAAATAACTAATGCGTAAACAAGTTGTTTTGCTATAAATTTATTCTATTCGTTAATTAATTTCTTTATTATAAAACAAAAAATTAAATTTGATAATACTTTTTAAAGTTTCTAAAAATATAATAGCATTTTTCTGAATTAGTTTAATTAAGTCATTGGCTTTTTTATTGCATATTAAAGTTACTAATTATAGGATTAGCGGTAATGGTGATTCTATGCTATATTTTTAATTACTAATAATTGATTACGCTAAAAAAAATGTCTTATATATTAGATGCTATAAAAAAAGTAGAACATGAACAAAATTTGGCACAATCCATTAAAAAAAGCTCTAAAGATAACAAATGGCTAGCATTCTTTCATTCTTCTTTTTGGTTTTGGTGTATGTTATTATTAATTGTAAATGTCATATCGTTGAGCGTTCTACTATGGCCAAAAAATCCAGTTACATCACCACAAATATATATTGTTACACCACATGAATCAATTCAATTAAATTCTTTATCCCAAAAACTTAGTCAACTATATATGCATTATTAGCATGGTATGCCTCCATAGTAATTAGTTCACCCTTGAAAAAAATATCTTGACAAAGAAGTAAAAATAGTTTTCAATATAGATATAAAAAATGCTATTAAATAATCTATCCCATATTAAAAAAGATGGATTAATAATAAATTAATGATAAAAGAAGCGAAAAATTAAGCTTTCTGCCGCTAAAAAAACTAATAAGAATTTATCAAAATCTAAAACCAAAAATATATGTAGAAATAATAGGTTTATTTGTCAATATTCTTAATACTGGTAAATGTACAAGGTTTATCTGTTTTCCAATCTATTAAACAGACTTTTTCTCCTCTAATTTTTTATTTAGGGGGCAGAGCAATTATACTATTTCAATACTTTGGATATTATGCAAATACGTTCAAATGGCTGGATTATTTTAATTATTTTAGCGATGACCACAACTTGGCTTATGTATAGCTTGGATGAAAAAGTTACAACAACTATTCAATATATTGATCGCTTACCCGATTATACAATGGAAAATTTTACCAGTATTCAAATGGATGAGCAAGGTTATGTAAAAAGCCATTTAATGGCTGATAAAATGCTATATTATCCAGATAAAAGTACCGAATTAACCGCTCCTGTGATAACATTTTATAAAAATACTCAAGCAACTTGGATAGTTCAATCTGAACGAGGAAAAATATCAGCTGATGGACAGCAAGCATGGTTATTAGGTCATACTGTAGCCGAAAAACAAGTTAATTCAGATAATTCAGAACCACAAGCTATCAAAATTATTTCACAAGATGTAACCATACAATTAAATACCGAATATGCAGAAACAAATGCACCTACCACGATTATTAGTTCCAATGGCGAAATAAAAGGCGTTGGAATGCAGTTATCTTTACCCAAAGAACAAATAAAATTATTCTCCAAAGTTCAAGGAAAATATCACAATCATTAATTCTTTCATAAATCTACATTTGGTAATTTAAAATGCGACTTTACAAAATTATTTTATTACTTTTACTTAGTTTTTCCACTAATTACACATTAGCTTTATCAACAGATAGCAGTCAGGCAATATTGATTGAAGCAGATATGGCTTCTATGGATAATATCAAACGGGTTGCTGTTTATGAAGGTAATGTTATTATCATGCAAGGTTCTATCCGTATTAATGCAGTTAAAATTACTCTAAATTATACCAAAGAGCAAAATCTTGATAAAATCATTGCAACTGGTAAACCAGTATATTTTTCACAACAACTGGATAATAAAGAAATTGTTAAAGCCCAAGCTTATAAAATGGAATTTCATGCGGCTAAAAATACGATTTATTTAACTAAAAATGCGGAATTATATAAAGAAAAAGACGGTAAAAATATTTATAGTTCAAAAGCTCCCCGAATTATTTATGATACTGCAAGTGCAATTATTAAAGCGGATAAAGGTAGAGTTTTTATCAAAATTCACCCACAAACTAAAAAGAAATGAGTATTTTATCAGCCCAACATTTGGCAAAACAATATAAATCTCGTTTAGTAGTTAAAGATGTTAGTTTGAATGTAACCAGTGGCGAAGTTGTTGGTTTATTAGGACCTAATGGAGCTGGGAAAACCACCAGCTTTTATATGATGGTTGGTTTGATAAAATGTGATAAAGGTAGCATTTTTTTAGGTAAAAATGAGATTACTCACTATCCTATGCACAAACGGGCGCAACTTGGATTGGGATATTTGCCTCAAGAAGCTTCTATTTTTCGCAAATTAACTGTAGCGGATAATATTCAAGCTATTTTAGAAGTGCAAAAGCATTTAAATAAAAAACAACGCAAACAACGGTTAAACTCATTATTAGAGGAATTACATATAGCACATCTAGCTGATAATTTGGGTATGAGTTTATCTGGGGGCGAACGGCGGCGGGTTGAGATTGCCCGTGCTTTAGCTTCCGAACCGAGATTTATTTTATTGGATGAACCTTTCGCTGGTGTTGACCCACTTTCGGTGATAGATATACAGCGAATTATTTCTCATTTATGCCGTTTAGATATTGGTATTTTAATTACTGACCATAATGTGCGAGAAACTTTAGATATTTGTAATCGAGCTTATATTGTTAATGAAGGAGAGCTTTTAGCTGAAGGCACTCCAGAAAGTATTTTACATGATGAGCGGGTGAAAGAAGTTTATTTAGGACATCATTTTAAAAGGTAATATATTAAATCCAAGTTAGCTGAAGATGCTCATTTTTAATGGGCTTGTTCCCAATTATCTCCAATGCCAATATTAACTGGCACCTCAACTGGCAAAGCGGCTTCCTGCATAATTTCACTGACAAACTTTTGTACTTGATCTAATTGCGATTCTGCAACTTCCAAGACCAATTCATCATGCACTTGCAAAATTATTTTTGCTGGCACTGATTTTTTCTGAATCCAAGCATCTATTTTCAATAAAGCTCGTTTTAACATATCAGCGCAACTGCCTTGCAATGGCATATTAATTGCGGTGCGTTCGGAATGTTGCCGTTTTTGATAATTGCGGGAATTAATTTCTGGAATATATAATCGCCGTCCAAATAATGTTTCCACATAGCCCTGTTTTTTTGCTAGTTCCCGTGTTTGTGCCAAATAATTTTTTACCTCGGGATAACGGGAAAAATAACTATCTATATAATCTTGAGCTTTCGATGGTTTAATACCTAATTGCTTACTTAAACCAAAAGCTTGCATTCCATACATCAACCCAAAATTAACCGCTTTAGCATCACGGCGTTGCTCGGAAGTTACTTCATCCAGCGGGGTTGCAAATACTTCAGAAGCTACTGTTTTATGAATATCTTCTCCTAATATAAAAGCTGAAATTAATTTTTTATCTTGGGATAAATAAGCCATAATTCGCAACTCAATTTGGGAATAATCTGCCGCTAATAAACGATAACCTGCTGGGGCAATAAAAGCTTGACGAATTTTCCTACCTTCAGCAGTGCGGATTGGAATATTTTGCAGGTTGGGATTAGTGGAGGATAAACGTCCTGTTGCAGTAATTGCTTGTTGATACGAGGTATGTATGCGCCCTGTTTTGGGAGAAATTTGCTGGGGCAACGCATCGCTATAAGTCGATTTTAATTTACTTAAACTGCGATATTCCAAAATCAATTTGGGCAAGGGATAACTTAAAGCCAGTTCTTCCAATACATCCACTGCGGTGGAAGCTTCCTTTTTAGGAGTTTTCTTTAAAACTGGCAATTTTAGCTGATTAAACAACACATCTTGCAACTGTTTAGGTGAGTTGACATTAAATTCACAGCCAGCAAAAGTATAAATTTCTTGTTCAAGCACTCTTAAACGTTGCGCCAGTTGTTTACTGTGTTGATTTAATTGCAGCGCATCGACTTTAACTCCATTACGCTCCATGCGCATTAACACTGGAACCAAGGGCATTTCTAATTCGGTAAAAATTTCCCGACATTTCGTGGTTTGCAACTGTGGCCATAATTTTTGATGTAATTGCAAACTAACATCTGCATCTTCAGCCGCATAAGGAGCCGCTTGTTCCAAGTTAATTTGGTTGAATGTTAGTTGTTTTTTACCTTTTCCCGCAACATCGGTAAATGAAATGGTTTTTACTTGCAAGTATTTTAAAGCTAAAGAATCTAAATCGTGGCGGGTGGCAATACTATTATAAACATAAGATTCCAACATGGTATCAAAAGCCATGCCTTGGACTTGAATCCCATAATTAGCTAGAATATGGGCATCAAATTTCAAGTTTTGCCCTACTTTTAACTGGTTGGGATTTTCTAAAATTGGTTTTAAACTTTCTAAGACTTTATCCAAATTTAATTGCTTAGGCACGCCTAAATAATCATGCAATAAGGGAATATAAACCGCTTTTTCTGCTTGAATAGCAAAAGATATTCCCACTAATTGCGCTTCTAAGTAATTTAAACCATCGGTTTCGGTATCAAAAGCAAATAATTCAGCCGTTTTTAACTGGTGCAAATATTTATTAAATGCGGTTTCAGTTAAAATTATTTCATATTGCCTAACAGGTTTTTCTTTTTGTCCCAAATTAGGATGGGCTTTAGAAAGTTCGGTTCGCCATTGTTTAAATTCTAATTCGGTATAAAATTGATATAATTTTTCATTATTCGGCGAGTTTAAAGTTAATTGGGCGGGGGATTTTTCTAGTTTTACATCACATTTTATGGTTAATAATTTACGAGTTAATGGCAAATGAATCAAAGCATCACGCAAATTTTCACCCACTTTGCCCTTTATTTGTTCAGCATTTTCTATGATTGAATCTAAATTATGGTATTGCTGTAACCATTTTACTGCGGTTTTGGGACCGACTTTTTTCACCCCAGGAATATTATCCACGCTATCTCCAATTAGGCTGAGATAATCAATAATTAAATTAGGCGGAATTCCAAATTTTTTTATAACCCCATTTTCGTCTAAAGTAATATTTTTCATGGTATCAATCAATGAAATATTAGCATTAACTAATTGGGTAAAATCCTTATCGCTAGTAAAAATTAGACTTTTCATACCTTTCGCTTGTGTTGCTAAAGTACCAATTACATCATCCGCTTCCACCCCCGTTTCCATTAAAATGGGAAAGCCTAATGCTGCAATAATTTGGTGAACTGGCTCAATTTGCTCGACTAATTCGGCAGGCATGGGCGGGCGATTGGCTTTATAATCCGAATATAAATCGTTACGAAATGTTTTGCCCTTAGCATCAAATACGACTGCGGCATGGGTAACTGAATAATCCCGCAATAAATTTTTTAGCATACTAATTATGCCATAAATCGCTCCAGTTGGCATACCTTGTGAGTTATTCAACGAGGGCAAAGCATGAAAAGCCCGATACAAATAAGAAGAACC
>JAGLFE010000070.1 GCA_023144675.1 Thiomargarita sp.
AAGGCTTATGAAAATTCAATACAGATAGATATAAAATCTAAAGTCTTATATTTTCTTGGTTTCTATTTTATTTGCGTAACTTCAGATTATAATTAATTTTAAGTAATTTTGAGTTCAAGTGTCGATTGAAAGTTATCAAATAAACGTTCTTTAATTATCTTAACATATTCTATCTCAATTTCTATACCTGTAAAATGATAACCCAGTTGTTGAGCAGCTACTAATGTTGTTCCACTCCCAGCAAATGGATCTAGGACTATATTTTCCATTGATTTTGGGACTAAGGTAAGAATTAGCTTTTTGATTAGTTCTAATGGTTTGATAGTACAGTGTGCAAATTTTTTTTCTGATTTGTCATAGTAACCTTCAAAAATATTTGATTGGAATGAGCCGTCCTTATTAATTGTTTTAAATACTCCGACCCCTGTTTTTTGCAAGGTTTCCCAATAGTTATTAATAAGCGGTTTTTGAACTAATACAATTGATTCCCATTCGTTCCTGAAACATGTATGCCAGCCATCCCATTTTTTTGCATCAGGATGGTTTATTTTCTCAAGCTTGCGTTTAAGATTTAATCCTTTGGGAATTCCAGAGTGTCTGCGATAAACCAAAACATCTCGTGTATAAAAGCCAGCTTCTTCTAGGGCAACTTGAACATGTGCCGCTGTTCTAGTGCTGTTAAATACGGCAACAGGAGCACCCTGTTTACATATCCTAAATAGTAATTTGCTCCATTCTTTACACCAATTTATGTATTCAAGTGTATTTTCTCGATTCCGTTCATACCATCTATCATTACGCACTCCGCCTGCCAAACCGCTACCATAAGGAATATTTTTCACTAAGGTTTTGCTATCTTTTATTCTCTCTAATCGTCTATTAATTTCCTTATCATCCCACTTGCGACCAATAAATTCATAATTGTAGGGCGGATCTGTTATACACGCTGCAATTGAATCATGTGGCATTTCAGACATAATGGATGTACAGTTACCTAAAAGTATTTGATCTATGTAAATCATCCTCCACTCCTGTATACGAAAAAAGTTTTCTTATCCCTATGGAAACAAAGCCACTCATAAAGATCGAATCTAGTCTTTTTCTGTAAATAGCTAAAAGTTTCTTTACCTGTGTATATATACCAACCACCAGCTTTACAAGCATTTATAGCTGTTGGAAGATTATCCTCACGAAGAAAAAGTAACACAGGTCTGTAGCTTTTTTCTTTCAAAAAAACACCATACTGCTTAAATTTCTTTAAGGTTCCAGAATCGCCAGATCCGACTCTATATTTCGTGTCAATAGCATCATTTCCAAGAACAAGATCGCAAGGCTCATTACTTCCAAATTTAAGCGCATTGCCATAGTCAGAACAAGTATTTTTGCAAAGTTCGACAACCAAAAATTGCCAACACATTCCTAGTTGCCTTCCCCAAAACTGTTTGTTTTCACGCTTCAATTCCTGTGTTATACCGAAGCTTTCCATCAGAACATCCGTAGCGTTGTAGTTATCCACATAAACTTTTTCAAAGAAATTATCCTGATATTTCTTGAGAATGCCAGATAATTTTTTATCAATATCACTGTGTGTCATTTTTATTTTTTTCGATTCTACTTTTTATGTCAAATATTTATCCTTTTATTTATGATTTCTAATAACAGTACCAACCCCCTCATCAGTGAAAATTTCTAATAACACAGCATGTTCAACCCGCCCATCCACGATATGCGCTGAATGTACACCATTTTGAATAGCATCTGAGGCGCAATTTACTTTGGGCAACATTCCACCTTGAATAGTTCCGTCATTTATAAGAGCTTGAATTTTTTCAGTATTTATGCCAGTTAATAAGTTATTATTTTTATCCAAAATACCAGAAGTATTGGTTAATAATAGCAATTTTTCTGCTTTTAATACTTGAGCTAATTTTCCAGCCACTAAATCTGCATTTATATTATAAGTTTCTCCATTTTTTCCTACTCCAATGGGAGCAATGACAGGAATAAAATCTCCATGAA
Source organism: Thiomargarita sp. (assembly GCA_023144675.1). GTDB lineage: Bacteria > Pseudomonadota > Gammaproteobacteria > Beggiatoales > Beggiatoaceae > JAGLFE01. The sequence goes on from JAGLFE010000070.1 coordinate 2,020, forward strand.
TAAGTAAATCAATTATCGCCGTATCAATATCAACTACCTCACCAACATGCCCTATATCAATAATTTCCGGTACTTTCATTTCGGGATTATCTTTGGTAAAAATTAATTTACGGGCATGAATAAATTCGGCATCTTTGCCAGTTAATCCAACTGCCGAACCACCTTGATGGTTAATCAAAGAAACGATTTCTTTATTAACTAACCCCCCTAACACCATTTGTACTACATCCATAGTTTCACTATTTGTGATCCGCATTCCCTTAAAAAATTTACTTTCTATTCCCAACCGTTCAAGTAAATTTCCAATTTGTGGTCCGCCACCATGTACAACAATTGGATTTATGCCTATATGTTTCATTAATATTATATCACGGGCAAAACTATTCTTTAAAGATTCATCTATCATGGCATTTCCACCATATTTAATTACAATGGTTTTACCTGAAAATTTATTAATATAGGGCAATGCTTCAATTAGAACATGGGCAATATTTTTTGCAGCAGAAAGACTCAAACTCATAATATTTTTTATATTTTATGATTTTAATAATTAATTTCTTGTATAATTAATAAATGGTTAGGATAGTTTTTCATATTCAGGCTTATTTTAAATAATAAATAATTGAAAATTAAGTATTTTTTTAGATTTATTGCAAAAATAAAAAAAGTTATAAAAATATCCTAGCTATCAAAATTTTAAAAACTTAGTTTTTTAAACAAAGCTTCTTATCATTATAACAATAAGTATTGTATAATTAAAATCATTATGAAATTTAATTTTTTTATTATAAATCGTCAACAAGATTTTTGGTTGCTTGAATTTTTTATTTCTATATTTATTATTAGTTTATGCTCTGCAATTGCTATTACTTACTACCAATCTTATCTAATTAATGCAAAAGTCGCTGAGGTAATAGGATTAACAACTGGGGTTAAAGTTAATATTACTGAGTTTTATTCTTATTATGGATACTTTCCCGCTAATAGCAATCAAGTTGATTTTAAAACATCTGGAGAATATACCAGCAATATAACTATTAATAACGGGGCGATTACTGGGCAATTGAAGCAAGAAGATTTAAAGGGTTCTTCATTAACTATTCGCCCAATTTTATCTAATAGCAATTTACCTAAAGTGATGCAATGGACTTGTGGTTATGCGCAACCACCGACTAATTTTACTGCTCAAGGCGAAAATAAAACGGACATTTCACCCAAATATTTGCCTTCAGTTTGTCGTTGATTTAGATTATTATTTGGTAGTTCTGAATAATGTAGTGATTTTTCAGATAAATTTTTTAAGTATCAAACATTTATAAAGTTTAGAATTACTTTGTTCAGGACTACCTTTTTTTTACATAAGGTGCTACCGTTACACTAATAATAACTAAGAAAATACCTCCTAAATGGATCATAATATTTAAGTTCCTTTTTCAGTTAATTCATCAGATATGCGAATGAATAGTTAAATTAATATTGTACGAAAATAGTTTAATTTGCAATAATACAGCATCTTACATTTTTAACTATTAATGAAGATTAAAAATATAACGATTTTTGTGATAAATTATCACTTTTGTTTTTGCACAACATTATTTCTTAAATAAATAGGTAAAGCATCTTTAGCTATTACGGTGTTACCAGTTTTCAGTGCCGATAAAGCTAAAGGAATCATGGCATCAGCTTGGGGATAAATTTTACCTTGATAATTATCTAATTTTTCCTTTAATTGATTAACCAATATCTCCGTATAACTATTCCAACCAGTGCCAACTCCATACCAATTATTAGATGGTGGAATTGTTACATTCTCAGGCTTAGATACCAATTCTTCACCATCGCAACACATAATGCCCTCGGCATCAACTTTGTATTTTCCCCAATAAACTTCTCCCATCCGTGCATCTAAGGCAGTTAATACTTTTTTTGCCTGCAACTGAATATAGGCTACTTGGGCGAGAGTGGCTAAAGAAGAAATTGAAATAACTGGAATATTTGTCGCAAAAGCAACAGCTTGAGTAACACTGCAAGCAATTCGCAAGCCGATAAAACTACCAGGTCCTCTGCCAAAAGCAATCGCATCTAATTGATTTGGTTTCAAACCCGCATTATTCAATAGCGTATCCAACATGGGTAAAATCAGCGAGGTGTGCTGACGAGGCGCAATTTTGCTTTGAGTTGTTATTTCACCATCTATATACAAAGCACAAGAACAAGCTTCTGTGGAAGTATCAAGCGTAATTAATTTCATATAAAAATCTAAAGTCCTGTTTGCAACAATTCCATTAATTCTAAATCATTTATAATTTTAACCTTTAACGCCTTGGCTTTTTCCAATTTAGAACCAGGTTTATCTCCAACTATTAGAAAATCAGTCTTTTTTGATAAACTATTAGTTACTTTTGCTCCTAATTCAGTTAAACCATTTTTAATTTCGGCACGAGTAAAACTAGCTAAAGTACCAGTTATTACAAAGGTTTTGCCTGATAAATTATGTTCATTAGTTTGCGCAACTTGCACCTCATCCCAATAAATGCCAGCAGTTTGTAAACGTTTTATAATATCAATATTTTCTTGTTCAGCAAAAAAATTAACAATGGATTCGGCAACAATTTCTCCAACATCGGTAACTTGCTGTAACTCTTCTCTTGTAGCTGCTTTAATTAATTCAAAATTAGTAAAATGTTGTACTAAATTTTTAGCGGTTGATTCTCCTACTTCCCTAATTCCCAAAGCGTAAATAAAATGTTCTAAAGTGGTATATTTACTTTTTTCTATGGCGTTTAATAAATTTTTCGCCGATTTTTCTCCCATGCGTTCTAAATCAATAACTTGTTGCGGTTCTAATTGGTAAATATCAGCAATATTAGAAATAAGCTTTTTATCCACCAATTGTTCAATAATTTTAATCCCAAAACCATTAATATCCATAGCTTTTCTGGAACTAAAATGTTTAATTGCTTGTTTTAACTGAGCCGAACAAATTAAACCGCTAGAACAGCTAGACATAGTTTCATGTATAACTTTTGAATCACAAACTGGGCATTTATCAGGCATTTTGAAGGATTTAACCTCATTCGATCTTTTTTCTAAAACTGCACTAACCACTTCAGGAATCACATCGCCCGCCCGCCGTATTACCACATAATCGCCAATTTGTATATCTTTCCGCTTAATTTCGTGCTGATTATGTAAGGTGGCATTAGTTACAATAACCCCCGCAACTTCCACGGGTTTTAATCTAGCAACAGGAGTTAAAACACCAGTGCGACCTACTTGCACCTCAATATCCAATAATTGCGTAATCACCTCTTGCGCTGGAAATTTATGCGCAATAGCCCACTTTGGCGCACGAGAAAGTCCCCCAATTTGTTGCTGATATGGAATGTGATTTATTTTATAAACCACGCCATCAATATCAACATTTAAATCTTGGCGACGGGCTAATATATCTTGATAGTAAGTTAAACCAGCTTCAATATTTGAGATTAAACATATTTCATTTGCAACTGGCAATCCCCAAGATTTTAACTTTTCTAAAATAGCAAAATGGTCTTGAGGCAATAAATTGTCATCATAACCAGCAATAGCGTAACTATAAAAGCTTAACGGACGTTTTGCAGTATCACGTGCATCTAGTTGACGTAAACTACCAGCCGCCGCATTACGTGGATTAGAAAAAGTTTTTTTGTTCTTGAGCCGTTGTTGTTGATTAAATTTTTCAAAACCTAGTTTTGGCATCACCACTTCACCACGAATTTCTATTTCGTCAGGAAAATCTCCAGTTAATTTTAGTGGAATCGAACGAATGGTTTTAATATTTAGCGTTACATCTTCACCA
>JAGLFE010000071.1 GCA_023144675.1 Thiomargarita sp.
GAAGGGTTGGGGGGAGTGAGCAATTACCTTCTTTGATAGCATCCAATAGCGGTATAATAGCAAAAAGATATGTGGGAATACGTTAAATAGCTGACGTAGAGTGGGTAAACCAATTTTGCCCACTCAACAAAACACAGTTCCGAAGATTCTGTTACAAATTCAATTACTCAATGAAAACCAACAACGAAGCTCTAAGAAACGTTTTATCTGCCTATTTAGAATCATTTGATTCAACAAAAATAATTATCAAAGAAAACGAGACCGATAAAACCATAAAAAGCCATGAATTTATTAATGTCTGTCAGTCGAGCTAATTGAAAAAGAAACTACATCGAAAAAATGGCAAATATAGAGGGATTTAGAAAATTTAAGAACGCAGTAAGACAAAAGCCTATACCAATTAAAATACACTCGCATGTAATTTAAGACCTAAAGCATTCATAATTTTAAGCACAATATCAAAACTTAACTCATTTTCCCCAGAAAGCACCTTATAAAGTTTTTCTCTTGATAATCCAGTATCTTGTGCTATTTGAGATATTCCTTTTGCCCTCGCTATATCATTCAACGCTTTGACTATAAATGCAACATCCCCATTAGCTTCTTCAAAACAGGCTTCAAGATAAGCAGCAGATTCTTCAGGCGTTCGTAGATGCTCAGCAACATCATAAGGAGTTGTTATCACTTTATTCATATTAATAACCTCATAAATTACGTGCTAATTCAAGAGCAGTTTTTATATTCTTAGACTGAGTACTTTTATCTCCTCCAGCCAGTAAAATAATAAGTTTATCGCCCTGTTGTTTAAAATAAACCCGATAACCTGAACCATAAGTAATTCTCAACTCTGAAACGCCCTCACCTACTGGCTTTACATCTCCTGGATTACCTGTTATTAATCGTTCAATTCTGGCTAAAATTCTAGCTTTAGCTCTAATATCTCTTAAATCATCAATCCATTTAGCATAAACTTTCGTTTTTCTAACTTCAGGCATTATTAATGTGAATTTCTAACGATGAACAATCAACATTGTCAAGAAGTAAATCATTGTCAAATAAAATAGTACAAACTATATAAAAGTATGAAATAGTGAATATATTTAGTTCAAGTGTTACTATTTTGGACATGATAAGTTTTCTTGGATATCAATTCACAATATTTCATTTTCAGTGTCTAAGTGTATTTTTTTACTTTAAAAGAAAATCGTGAATTCGATACCTTATTTTGCTATTTTAATTAAGATTCGTGATAGAAAAATATTTTATTATCATCAAATACCTCATTCCAAGGTAAATTATTTTTTTGCCAACCATTACTACCATCAGTAATAGTATATACATTTGTATAACCTGATTTTGCTAATTTATCAACTGCCTTGGCACTGCGATTGCCTTGACGACATAATAAAATTATAGTATTTGTTTGATTTAAACTCTTTTTAGCTAAAGCATCAGCAATACCGTGTGTAAAATTTTTATTATATACCATTGTTTTTTTGTTTTGTTTAATTTTATTGAAAAAAATCGGTACATAAGCATCAATTCCAACTGGCATTCCTTGTTTAATTTTTTCTAAAGTCCGTACATCAACAAATAAAATATTTCTGCCTTGTTTTTCTAGGAAATCTTGGGCTTCGATTGAAGTTAAGTATTTTTCTAAAGTTGTTCTTTTTTTGTTAGGTAATTCTTCTGTTGATGGGATTGTAACGCAACCTATAAAAATGCTTATAGTAGCAAATACAATAAAGTGTTGAAAACTGGCTAATTTTAATTTCATAATTTTAATTTCATTTTATACTATAAATAAAACAGCTTATAACTTTAAATAGTATTAAGCTGTATAAAACATTAATTTACTTCTGGCATAATACAGTCAGCAGTTTCAACTTCTTCATCTGTTTCAGGACTACGATTAGGTATAATTGTTGTAGCACCTGGAGAGTTAGCAACTTCTTCTACTATTTCTGGTACAATGCAATCGGCATAATCACTAGTTGAAGGTTCATTATTAGGCATAACATTATTACCATCACAAGATATTAATAAACCACTTATTGCTAATAAAATAAAAGTGGTTATTAAGTTTTTTTTCATAAATTTCATATTTTTCTCCATAAATAATACTAAATGTTGTGTTTTAATAACAAGGCAAATTAATAATATTAATTTATCTACCCTATTAACTAATCTATAATTGTAACTATCTACCAAGTTAAAAAATATGTATAAAATGTAGGATGCTGTTGAGGAACTAAACGCATCAATCGTATTAAAATTTTAATTCTTCACATTTAAAGTTTAATTGGTAAATAGTTACTTATAATTTCTATAGACCAGTTTTACAAAATTGAAAAAATTTAGAAGTTAAATTTATAATCTAACATAGCCCAATATTTAGTGGTATCTACACCAAAATCATCACCTTCTTTATAAAAAGCACTTTTTAAGAAAAGATTTAGATTTTTATTAAGCTTACGAACATAAACAATATCAAATTCACTACCGTAATCTTTGCCACCATTATCACTTTCAAAATCATGATAAATAGCAATAATACGACCAAATTCCTTATTAATATAACCTAAAACAATACTCGTATCAACTAAACCATCATCAGGTGTTTTTAAGAATTTATCTGCAAAACCATTCATAGCATGAAGTGTTGCCAATGGTGTATAAAATGCACCACCTTCTGAACCTTCTTTTTCACCCAGCACTTCATAATCAATACCAAATACGAAATTAGGATGAGTTAATCTTGTACCTAATTTGTAGTAATTAGCTTCATGATCAGGTTGTACATCATTCATAGATTCTTCTTCAAAAGTAGCTTTATTTTGGGTAGCATATTCAGCTTCATAGCTAATTTTCATACCATTAGCTATATTAACCTTACCTGTTGCTCTTAATCCAAAAGTATCATGGATTGAAGATAACATATAACTATAAGCAGTTACTTTAAGAGTAGGCAAAACATTGTAAGAACCATTAAGCAGAACTGAGTTGGTATCTAATTTTCCATTTTCAGTAATTTTATTCACTCTCTTGACATAAGCACCCGCTAAAGTTAGATTTTTAATGCTTTTGTCGATAACTGCAAGTAAATCATAAGTTTGCGGCATTTGTCTCCAACCAACATGACCAATAAAACGTTGATTATCTAAACCAAGCATCTTTCTGCCAATAATAATGTTGGTGTTACCTGTTTTATAGTCAAAATGTGCTTGAGTCATTCTAGTTTGACTAGGGTCCATGATGACATTATAACCAGTTTGTTCTGGGGCATAATCATCTAAAATTCCAAAATGACTAACATTATTTGCTTCAATAACAGCAGTTAATTTTTTTACACCAACTATATTATTGAATTTACCACCTATTACGGTTCTAACAGTAAAAGCTTTGGCTGAGGAATTAGATCCGCCATCAGCATATTCAAAGCGAGGACGTAATTGAGAATATAAAATTGAATCGGAAAATAGTGAGAACCCACTATCTTTAGAGTCGGCAATAGTTAAAGAAGAAGTTGTACCAAGTATGATACAGGTAGCAAGGCTTAATTTTGAGAATTTCATTCTCTTTTCCCTACGTAGAGTTTTAAATTGTAGTTTAAAAAATATTTATATATTTAACTAAAAAAGTTAATTTATAATTACTTTTTTACAATTTTTATATTAATTATTATTATTAATCAAATATTTATAATATTCAATTAAACCAAATTGATTTTAATCAAGTAGTATTATAAACAATAAATAATATAAATAAAACCCAAAAAATATATTTTTGTAAAAAAAATTAAGGATAAATATTAAATAGCTAAGTTTTTTAATAAGTTAGAAATATTAATTTTTTAAGTTATATTAATATTTTTTAAGCTTAATTATAAATTAGCAAATAATTATTAATTATTTTATTAAATAGTTGTTATCTTAGTTGTTATCTAATTTATGCAACTAAATTACATTTGTGTTGATGTAATCCCAATATCGGTATTATATTCTGTACCACCAAGTTTACCGTCTGCGCCAAATGAATATAATGAATATGCTTCTCCATTTTTTCCAGGCGTATCGTATTGATAATGATGATTCCAAGGATCTAATGGCACTGCACCTTCTATATAAGGACCTTTCCAAAACTTTTTAATGCTTAAATCAGTTGGTGGTGTTACTAATAAAGTTAAACCTTCATCAAAAGTGGGATTACGACCAATAGCTAGATATAAAGCACCAATTGCTCCTTTTAGCATTTTAATTTGCACTTTAGCAGATTTATATTTAGATTCATCAACGTGTCCAAAAAGTTGTGGTCCGACAAGCCCTGCTAGTAATCCAATAATAACTAGAACAACTAGCATTTCTAGTAAAGTAAAACCTTTGTTTAAATATCGCATTGTTTTAATTAACCTGAATAAAAAAATTATTGAAAAAAATATCTCTAATAAAATTAACTAGAATGAATAATTAATATTAAAAATATAGCATAAATAAACTATAAAAGCAAAACCATAATTGGAATCATGGCAAAACTTGCTGGTATTAAAATAGCAAATAGCACCCCAATTTTTTTTATAAAAGGTGTATATTTTTTATGATTTAATCCTAATGATTGAAACGCACTTTCAAAACCATGAATTAAATGAAAACTGAGTAATATCATGGCTAAAATATATATAATTGTAAACCACCATTCTTTAATAAAAATAGTTTGTACTAGCCACAACATATCTTTATAATTAGTTCCTTGCACTAAAGGAATATCAGCTTGAAATTTATATCTAAACCAAAAATTATGTAAATGAATAATTAAAAAAATAAGGATACCCAAGCCAATTAATCCCATATTACGAGAAGCCCATGAACTACTAGCACTTGGATTATTGTAAAAATAATTTTGCGGACGAGTTTGTTGATTATGTCGTGTAGTTCGCCAAGCAATGTAAAAATGTAATAGAAAACCTAATAGCAAAACCAATTCAATAATGCGTATCATACCTGTTGTTGACATAAAATGCGTATAAGCATTAAAAGCTACTCCATCATCACCTTTAAATAGAAGAAAATTCCCAGTTAAATGAACGATTAAGAAAGAAATAAGAAAAAAACCTGTTAAAGCCATTAAAAATTTTTGAGCTACAGAACTTGTGATTATTTTCATAACTAATGAATGTTGTTTTTAAATAAGAAAATTAGCATATATTCTAATTCATTTTTTAAATAATATTCAATTTGTTTTCAATATTTTGTATTAAAAATAGTAAATATCGTTATTCTATTTAAAATAACAATAAATGACCAAATATATTATTCAGGAAAAATATTTATGTTTAATTTTGTTCGCACTATTAGTTTTATTTTAATCTTTAGTTTCCTTATCATTTCTTGTAAACAACAGGATATTTCAAAAAATCTTATACCACTGAATTTGATTCATCTTGATAAGATTGAAATTGTAATGTTTGAATCATTTCCAATCCAAGCTAATGTTATTGCTAGAGGTTATTTTCCAGATAATTGTACTGAAATTACAGATATTATTGAAGAATTTAATAATAAAACCATTACTATTAAATTATTAACTGGTTCTAGTTCTGAAATTCAAAAACCATGTTCTAAAGTAAAAAAAGCCTTTGATGAAATTATTCCTTTAGATATTAGAAATTTAACTGCAGATATTTATACCGTAAAAGTTAATAATTTGACAACATATTTTGAATTAATTGTTGATAATACTATATAGGAATTTGGGCAAGAAAGCAAAAATTAACGTTTAGCCACATTTTCAGTTAAGTTTAATAATCAATTCAGGATGCGTATAAGATAGATGATGTCCGTGAAGCACTTCACCGTCGAGACTTGAACGTAGCTTCAAAAAAAGGTCGAGTGTATATCATGCAGCCAGTTGCCGTGTAGAACCACTATACCCAACAATACCATGTACCTGACCGCTACCGTTCCTTCCGCATCGGGTGATGATTAGAAATTTCAACGGGTATAATTTTTGATAAACCAACTATAAAAATTGAATATTCAAGGGAATACCTAATAAATTATTATGATGTTTGATTAAAAAAAAGAGAAAAATACCATGAATATTGAATATACTGCTATTATAAAGCAAGACGGTGATTGGTGGATTG
>JAGLFE010000072.1 GCA_023144675.1 Thiomargarita sp.
TGTTCTTAATTCGCATTTAAAGTTTAGTTGGTAAATAGTTACGAAAAATTTTATTTAAAATCAAGTGTGTGATTGGAATTCAAAACATTGACATTGATGCGCTTCGTTCTTCAGTAGCATCCTACATTTTATACATATTTCTTATTATAATTATGTCTCGAACATTACATAGCTACTTCAGTAGCAGGTAATTTATCCATTTCTTTAAGTAATTTTTCTACTTCAATTTCAGCTTCAATTGAATAAACTTCTTTTTGCATATCTTCAAAAGTGCGACCTAAATGGTTGTCAATATTTTCAATATCGATTTCAATGGTGCTATATTGTTGAGCGGTACGCATGGCATCAAGCATATCACGTTTACTTTCCAAAGTTTCAATTCGCATTTTAACCAAATCACGTTGATTAATCATCTTTTGCAAAACACTTAATAAATTCTGTTCGGCAACAGTCATTTCTTCAAGAAAGTTTTCCATATCTTGGATTGAATCTTTTAATAACGCAATTTTAGTTTCCGAATTTTGCGTATTATCCAACTCGGCTAATTTCATTTTTTTAGCTTTGAGTTTATGAGAAAAAGTTTTATTAGATACTTTTACTTTAATCAATTTGCCTTTAATTTCTTCAATCTTATTATCATATTTCTGAATGGCAATATCGCCTTTGCCAATAATACTTTGCATTCGATCAGTAATGCGTTTTTTTACGACATCAACGGTTGCTTTTCCATCTTCACCACAGCCAAATGGAATAAATAAGATGAGGGATAAAATCAGTAATGATGAGTTAAATTTATTCATATAATTCCTTTTCAATAGTTGATTTAATAACTTCAGCTTCTGCTAAAACAGATTGACCTTCTTTTAAAAGATTTTGTGAAGTTTGTCCAAATTTTTTTCGACCCTGTATCTCGTCTATTTTATAGGCGACATAAGCGGCTTCTACTTTATCATGAATATTATTTAAGGTTGTTTTCAATTGCTTACGTAATGTTCGCCATTGTTTAATGGAATTAGAAATCATATCTCTTTGATCAGGAAACATTCCCTTTAAATCGTATAACTGGTTAAGTTTTTGATCAGCAAGTTGTATTTCTTTTTTCATGGTGGACATGGTTTTATATAAATCAGGATTAACATCTATAATAAAATTATTTACGGCAACCTGAGCGTCAATTACTTGTCCAGTTTCTGAATCATTACAACCAAAAGGTATGATGAGTAGGCATATTAACGGTAAGATATTCCTATTCATTATTTTTTCCTTGTTTTAAGTTATTTATTAAATATTATATGCTTTTTTGAAGATTTAATCAATATTTTAACCAAAAGAGTTGCAAAATACTAGCTTAACTCATTGATTTATTTGATATAATATATATTACTTTACTCGTAAAAATTTACGTGGTACACTTATAGCATAAAATATAAGCATATTTATCTTTTAAAGATATTATATACAAAAATAATATTTACTACTATAATTATTAATAATAACTAATTAATAAAATTATTATAAAATAATATTGGAGCAATAAAATGAAAAAGCAACAGGGGTTTACTTTGGTTGAAATTGCCATTGTAATGGTGATTATTGGACTGTTATTGGGTGGCGTTTTGAAAGGGCAGGAAATTATTACCAATGCTCGGGTCAAAAATGTTGAAAATGACTTTAATGGCGTAACGGCAGCTATTTATAGTTACCAAGATCGTTATCGTTCTTTGCCAGGTGATGATGGTAAGGCTGTAGCTAGATGGACAAATGTAAGCGATCCTATTCTTGCTCTTGCGACTACTAGCAATGGTAAAATTGAAGGTGATTTTGATGATACTGCTACTGGTGATGAATCTCAATTATTATGGCTACATTTACGTAATGCTAAACTTATTTCAGGTTCTACTACCGATCAAAATCAACCTAAAAATAGTTTTGGTGGTTTAACAGGGGTTTCTACAGGAACTCTTGGTACAGGTGGAACTAATGTAACTATTCCATGGTTATTTATTGGATTTACTGGTATTCCAGGAAATATTGCCACTATACTTGAGGCACGTCTTGATGATGAAAATCCATTAACTGGTAGTATTCAAGCAGATATAGATATTTCAACGGCAGCAACAGCTCCCTATAAAGAATCATTATATTACCGAGTATATTTTAATCTATAACAAAAACAACA
>JAGLFE010000073.1 GCA_023144675.1 Thiomargarita sp.
ATCACCTACGTAGGTAGTTACCAAATAAGAAAGAAAGAAATACCTGACCCTCCTTTGTTTTTGGAGTGGAATGTTTGGAGAGCATTAGTTATGCTGAACTATGCTAAAAGAGTCGATGGATATTGACGGAATGCCTCTGAACTATGCGCCTGGAAAACAGCCAGATATTGAAGTTGAATATAATGATTTTGGGCTTATCGCAGAAGTAACCATGTCTTCAGGACATACACAATATAAAATGGAAAGTGAATCTGTTCCTAGACATTTTGGAAAAGCAAAAGAATTATTGGGGAAAGAAATGTATTGCATTTTCATTGCACCAAAGATTAGTGATGGTACATTGGCTCACTATTTCAACCTTAATAAAATGAATACAAAATTATACGGCGGCAAAACTAAGATTATCCCATTATCAATTGAACAATTTATATCATTTGTTAAAATTGGTGTTGAAAATAATTTTAGTAATCCTAGTAAATTGAAAGATTGGTTAGAAAACCAATGGTTAATTAACCAATCTTGTAATGATGAAGAAATATGGCATAATTCTATTTCAGCAAATATAGTTGAATGGGCATCATAATAAATTGTCATTATTTTTCTTTTTTTGTATATTCTTTTTTATGCTATGGTAGGTAGTTACAAACTTTTAATATAAAAAACGGAAAAAATTATTAATATTTACCTCATATACTTTCAAACTTTTTTACGCAAAAAACTCTAATAACTCCCTTAAACAATGACACCCCTAGATGTATTAAGTCAAGTATTTGGTTACCAAACTTTTCGAGGCAAACAAGAAGCCATTATCAATCATGTTTTGTCTGGACAAAATGCCTTAGTTATTATGCCAACTGGAGGCGGAAAGTCGCTGTGTTACCAAATTCCAGCGATTGTTAATCAAGGTCTTGGCATTATTATTTCGCCTTTGATTGCATTAATGCAAGACCAAGTAATCGGTTTGCAACAACTTGGCGTGCGAGCTGCCTGTCTTCATTCTAATTTAGCCTTTTCAGAAGCGCAACAAGTTACCCGCAATTTATATCAAAATCAACTGGATTTACTCTATGTTTCTCCTGAAAAGTTATTAACTCCTCGGTTTTTAGATTTTTTAATTACCAAGCCAATCAATTTATTTGCTGTAGATGAAGCACATTGTGTCTCACAATGGGGGCATGATTTTCGTCCTGAATATACCAAATTATCCATTTTGCAACAGCATTTTCCTAACGTAGCTCGTATTGCTTTAACTGCTACGGCAGATGAACCTACCCAGCAAGATATTATCAAACATCTTAATTTAGAAACGTCTCAGATTTTTACTGCTAAATTTAACCGTCCTAATATTCGTTATCTTGTTATTCAAAAGGAATTGGCACGCCATCAATTGTTAAATTTTCTTGAAACAGAGCATGAGGGAGATGCAGGTATTATTTATTGTTTATCACGCAAGAAAGTCGAAGAAACAGCAACTTGGTTAGCTAAACAAAATTGGCAGGCTCTACCTTATCATGCTGGTTTAAGTGCAAAAATCCGTCAACAAAATCAAATGCGGTTTTTGCGGGAAGAAGGTATTATTATTGTAGCAACTATTGCTTTCGGTATGGGAATTGACAAGCCAAATGTACGCTTTGTAGCTCATTTAGATTTACCAAAAAGTTTGGAAGCCTATTATCAAGAAACAGGACGTGCGGGTCGAGATGGTTTACCAGCTAATGCTTGGATGGCGTATGGTTTAGAAGATGTAATGTTATTACGCAAGATTTTGGCTACTGCTGAATCGGATGAACAGCATAAACGTATAGACCAACATAAATTAGATACTCTTATAGCTTATTGTGAAGCATCCAGTTGTCGTCGCCAAATTTTGCTTAATTATTTTGGCGAACAATTGCCTGAACCTTGTCAAAATTGTGATACTTGCTTAGAACCAGTTGCAACTTGGGAAGCCACTGAAGTTGCGCAAAAAGCATTATCCTGCGTTTATCGAACTGGACAAAGGTTTGGCGTTAATTATTTAATTAATGTATTGCTTGGTAAAATGGACAGTCGTATCCAAAAATTTCGCCATGATAAAATCAGCACTTTTGGAATTGGTCAAGAATTAAATAAAAATGAATGGAAGTCTATATTTCGTCAATTAGCTGCCCGCAAATTTGTTAATATTGATATAACAGGATACGGAGGACTTTCTTTAAACGAAAAAGCGCGTCCATTATTGCGTGGCGAACAACAAATTTATTTTCGCAAAGATATTCAACAAAGAAAAAAACACATTTCTGTCAATAGTAAGCATAAAAACTATAGTAGTTTATCACGTTCCAACTTCACTGCTGCTGAACAAGAATTATGGAAAAAACTGGTTGCTAAACGCTTAGAAATAGCCTTAGAACAAGAAGTTCCGCCATATTTAATTTTTCATGATAGTACTTTAGTAGAAATGATACGGAATAATTCACATACTTTAACCGAATTTAAAAAATTATCTGGAGTTGGAGAAAAAAAATTAAATGATTATGGACAACTTTTTATTAATATTATGGATCAACAACAGTTGTAGTTAATAAAAAAATAATTTTTTGCTAAACTTACTTACTTTTTTCATTTTTTACTTGATTTTTTATTTAGAATCCTATATATTTAATTATAAATTAGCACTCGTTTGTAAAGAGTGCTTAACTAATAATTTAATAGAGAAGGTAATAATGCCAAACAGTTTAGCATTAAAATTAGGTTCATCGCTTCCTGTTTTAGGACAAGAGATTGAAAGTTATGCGCAAATTATAAAAACTATTCCTATTTTAACTGCGAAAGAAGAACGAGAATTAGCCGAGCGTTTCTATAATGACGGTGATCTTGAAGCAGCAAAAAAATTAATATTATTTCACTTGCGTTTTGTATTGTATATTGCCCAGGGCTATCGTGGCTACGGTTTACCTGAAGCAGATTTAATTCAAGAAGGCAATATTGGCTTGATGAAAGCGGTCAAGCGATTTAATCCTAATGTTGGAGTGCGTTTAGTTTCATTTGCCGTGCATTGGATACGGGCTGAAATTCATGAATTTATATTACGTAACTGGCGTATCGTTAAAGTTGTAACTACTAAAGCCCAACGTAAATTATTTTTTAATTTGCGTAGTATGAAAAAACATTTGGGTTGGTTATCGCCATCAGAAGTTGAGAAAATTGCCAACGATTTGGGGGTCAGCAAAAAAGATGTTTTAGAAATGGAAAAACGTCTTAGCACACAAGACCTTACTTTTGATACACCAAGTAATGATAGTAATGAAGATGAATCGTTTGCACCAGTTGTTTATTTGGAAGATAACCGTTATGACCCAGCAACTCTCGTGGAAGCAAATGAATGGGAAAATCACGGTCATAAACGATTATATGCGGCTTTAGATCAATTAGATGATCGTAGTCGAGATATTGTACAACAACGGTGGCTAAACGAAGATAAAAGTACATTACAAGAATTAGCTAATTATTATCATGTTTCGGCTGAACGAATTCGTCAAATAGAAAATAATACTATCAAGAAATTAAAGAAATCAATGGGTTCGTTGATATAAATAATTTGTAGTTTTCCTCAAATAATGCTGGGTTTTATTTGCCCAGCTTTTCTATGTACTTACATTGAGCGGGTATAAAATTAAAATGTCAAAAAATCAATAATAACAACTACAAGGATATTATGAAACCAACATAGAAATTGAAGGTTCATTAGGTATCCTTTCTACTTTTCCTTTTATTAAACAGAAATCTGGATATATACAATATAATCCAGTTAAGCTTGAAAAAAACACGAAAGCTAGTGCTATTGGTCTTGTCTTGTTTGGTGAAAGTGACCTAGAATTTGAAGTTCGTGAAGATAAAGATACGAGAAAACTATTTCTTCATAGTAGAAAAAGTGAGATTCAGCTATGGAAGGTTGAACTATCAAGTATAAAGCGGGTTGAACGATAACTCGTAATCCATATATGTTCGGTTTATAATTAAATGTCAGAATCAGGATTAACGGGATTTTCAGGATAGGTTTATTGGTGTTATTTAGTTTTTATCTTGTTAATCCTTTAATCTTGTAAATCCTGATTCAGACAAGATAGTGTGTTAGTACAACGAATCAGCGAAATAAACGAATCCAACAGTGGATAAGCCAAGCTTTTAATTCGATTATTTCGTAAATTCGCTGTACTATGTTATTATCCTGTTAATCCTCTTATCCTGAAAATCCTGATTCGGACATATTGGAATATTTTAAAATGTCAAACCGTATCTATATAGAAACATCTATTCCAAGTTTTTACTTTACTGAACGTAAAAGCCCAGATGCAATTGCTCGTAAAAACTGGACTCGACAATGGTGGGAAGAATATTCATCCCATTTTACTTTGCTGACTAGCACTGCTGTAATATACGAACTTCGTCAAGGAAAGAATAATATCACGGTAGATAGAATTAATTTACTGAAGGATATTGAATTATTAGAGATAACTCATGAAATTGAGGAATTAACAGCAATTTACATTGAAAAAAAAGTGATGCCTAATGATCCTGCCGGTGATGCTCTACATTTAGCTTTAGCATCATTCCACAAAACTGACGTGTTACTCACTTGGAATTGTCGTCATATCGCCAATCCAAATAAATTTAATCATATTAGAATGATTAACTACGAATTAGGATTACCTACACCAATACTAACAACTCCTATGAATTATTTAACTGGAGGTAATGATGATTGAAGAAAAAGAAATTGCTGAAATACGTCGTATTCGTCATCAAATTTCGGCTCAATTTGAACATGATCCGCGTAAAGTAGTTGCTTACTACCGTCGTTTGGAAAAAGAATATCGTGAATCTGGCGAGTTCAGCGAGCGTAAGGTGGATAGAGCAAAACGCAACTTTGTTCCTCGCTAGATTAACCCACCATTTCGTTCTATTGACTTTGGGTTGTTTATTTAATCGTCTGAATCAGGATTGACGGGATTTAAGGATTTTCAGCCATGTAGGGTGGGCAAACGTCTTTTTG
>JAGLFE010000074.1 GCA_023144675.1 Thiomargarita sp.
ATTTATAAGTCTATTAGAATAGGCAAATACTGCCCCTCCAATATTGGATTTTAGAACAAGTTTTATTTACTAACTACTTGTGGCATGAACTGTTATTGGTGTAATATTAATTATTTGTTAAAAAAAACATTAAACTATGTACCATTCACAAGTTTTACTCAATATTGAACAACTATCTGTTGCATTTAAAAATCAAAAACAACAAACAGCCGAAGTTGTGCATCAAGTCAGTCTTCAAGTTCATAAAGGCGAAAAAGTAGCCATCGTAGGTGAATCTGGTTCGGGAAAATCAGTTACCGCCTTATCAATATTGCAATTACATGACCGCCGTAAAGTTAATTATTCTACTGGTTCAATTAAATTTCAGGATACTGACTTAATCCAGCTTAATGAAGCTAATTTACGCCGTATTCGTGGTAAAAAAATTGCCATGATTTTTCAAGAGCCAATGACTTCTTTAAACCCAGTTTATCCAATTGGAACTCAATTAATTGAACCGTTACTGTTACATGAAAATATAAGTAAATCGGTAGCACGGCGACGCATGATTGAATTGCTTGAATTAACTGGCATTCCCGAACCAGATAAACGTTTTAATACCTATCCACATACCTTATCTGGTGGGCAACGACAACGGGTTATGATTGCGATGGCTTTGGCTTGCCAACCTAAATTATTAATTGCTGATGAGCCAACAACTGCTTTAGATGTTACTATTCAGTTGCAAATTTTGGAATTATTAGAAAAAATGCAGCAAGAATTTGGGATGGCAATATTACTAATTACGCATGATTTAAATATTGTCAAACGATTTTCTGAACGTATTTATGTAATGCAAGCTGGTCATATAGTTGAATCTGCAAATACTGGGAAAATATTTGAACAGCCGCAACATACTTACACCCAACATTTACTTAATAGCCAACCAATAAAAATATCGACAAATTACGATTACAATGCTAACCCAACGCCCTTATTAAAATCCGAACAAATTAATTGCCATTTTTCCTTAAAAACTTTGTTCCAACACCATAATAATGTTGTAAAAGCGGTTGATAATGTTTCATTGAATTTATATCCTGGTGAAACTTTAGGCGTGGTCGGTGAATCTGGTTCTGGCAAAACTACTTTAGGTTTATGTCTGTTAAAATTGCAAACTTGCACGGGCAAAATTTCATTTAAAAATAATGATTTACATGATTTATCACCTCAACAATTACGACCCTTGCGCCGTTATTTTCAAGTAGTATTTCAAGACCCCTATTCTTCTCTATCTCCTCGTATGACCGTAGAGGATATTATTGCTGAAGGTTTAATTATTCATTATCCTGCTCTCAA
This sequence comes from Thiomargarita sp., assembly GCA_023144675.1. Taxonomy (GTDB): domain Bacteria; phylum Pseudomonadota; class Gammaproteobacteria; order Beggiatoales; family Beggiatoaceae; genus JAGLFE01. The sequence continues at coordinate 1,339 of JAGLFE010000074.1, forward strand.
TAAAAATCAACGTCATCAGCGAGTTTTGCAGATTATGGAAGAAGTTGGGTTGCAAGAGGAAATGTTATCTCGCTATTCGCACGAATTTTCAGGTGGACAACGTCAACGAATTGCTATCGCTAGAGCTGTTATTTTAGAACCGCAATTACTGTTGTTAGATGAGCCAACTAGCGCACTTGATGTCTCAGTACAAAAACAGGTATTAAAATTACTAAAAAAGTTGCAAGATAAACATTGCATAAGTTTTTTATTTATTAGCCACGATTTAAAAGTTATTCGGGCGATGTCTAATCGGGTAATTGTAATGCGTCA
>JAGLFE010000075.1 GCA_023144675.1 Thiomargarita sp.
CATGAATTTCCCGATCATTATCGTTATAAATCAGCCGATATTCAATTTAATGACAATTTACCCGTGATTATGACGGAAAAAGATGCAGTCAAATGTCAGCATTTTGCGAGTGTTCAACATTGGTATTTACCCATTACTGCAAATTTACCCGATGAATTTGGTCATTGTTTATTAAAAAAGTTGGTAACTGTAAAATGAAAAATTTTAAATTTATTGACTTATTTGCTGGTATTGGTGGCATTCGTTTAGGGTTTGAAGAGATTGGCGGTGAATGTGTTTTTTCATCTGAATGGGATAAATATGCTCAAAATATGTATGAAGCTAATTTTGGCGAACGCCCCAAAGGCGATATTACCAAGATAAATCCAAAAACTATTCCTAATCATGATATTTTATTAGGTGGTTTTCCTTGTCAAGCCTTTAGTATATGTGGTAATCAAAAAGGGTTTTCTGATACGAGAGGAACACTTTTTTTCAATATAGAAGAAATATTAAGAATTAAAAAACCCTACGCTTTTATGTTAGAAAATGTAAAAAACTTAAAATCACACGATAAAGGTAAGACGCTTAAAACAATATTGAAACATTTAGAAAATCTTGGATACTCAGTTCATCATGCAATTCTTAATTCTCTTAATTTCGGGGTTCCTCAAAAGAGAGAAAGAACAATTATTGTAGGTTTTCAAGAAAATATAGTTTTCTCATTTCCAAAATCTTTAAATATAAAACCAGATTTAAGTACAATTCTTGAAAAAGATTCAGATGTTGAAAAAAAATATTTTGCTTCTGATATTATCAAAGAGAAACGAATGCAAAAAGTCAAAAAAAATTATCCAATACCTTCAATTTGGCATGAAAATAAGAGTGGTAATATTTCTGCATTAAAATACTCGTGTGCATTGAGAGCAGGTGCATCCTATAATTATTTGCTAGTTAATGGAGTTAGAAGATTAACTGCTAGAGAATTATTACGTCTTCAAGGTTTTCCTGATACTTTTAAAATTGTTGTTCCCTATACGCAGTTAAAAAAACAAGTTGGTAATAGTGTTTCTATTCCAGTTATAATAGCAGTTGCTAAAGAAATGGAAAATAGCATTGTTAATAAAGAATCTGCTAAAAACAAAGTTGTACAACAAGATTTATGGAATGATGAGCTATGCTTAGAGATTTAGATAAAGCCAAAGATGCACTTGATTTAATAATTAAAAAATCAAGAATCCATTTATACAAACCGATACAGATAGCCGAAATACTGCATAAGGAAAGAACTAACGCTGATTTAGAAATAGAATTATTAAATCTTGAGAGTTATCGAAATCGTTCTAAAAAATGGAGAGATGCCGTTTGTATCCGATTTCTTGGGCGTGTAAGTACTTCAAGCGCAAGATTTCAGGATAATTTATTTGAAGAGAATGCTATGCCTCCTTGCATTGACGGGTAAATATTCTGAATTATTAGGTGAACAAGTTATTACTGTCTTATCAGAAGAAATTAAAAATGAATTTCCATCTGTAGGTAATGATGATTTTCAAGAATTTAAAGAAAATCGGGGCTACAATTCTCTACAAAATGAGTATTGGCAAATAAACACATAAAAAGTCAAATATATATTTTAAACCATTTGAAATATCCTTTAACAAATTTCAATAACTAATCGAACTTTTAACAACATTGATAATGTACTAGATAATTAAAAAACACAGGAAAAAACAAAAATGAATCAAAAATTACTTGATATTCTGGCTTGCCCAGTAACCAAAGGTTCTTTAATTTACGACCAAGAAAAACAAGAACTGTTTTCAACTAGCGCACGTTTAGCCTATCCGATTCGTGATAATATTCCAGTAATGATGGCTGAAGAAGCTCGCCAATTAACCCTTGAAGAAGTTGAACAATTAAAAAAATCTCATCCTAGTTAAAATATTATGGTTAAAGTATTATTTGTTTGCATGGGCAATATTTGCCGTTCCCCAACTGCTGAAGGCGTATTTCGTAAATTAGTCCAAGAAGCGGATTTGGAAGCCCAAATTGAAATTGATTCCGCTGGAACGCACGCTTATCATATTGGAGAGCAGCCTGATAGACGTTCTCAAAAAGTTGCGCTAAAACGGGGAATTAATTTAAGTGATTTAAGGGGTCGTCAAGTGCAAAAAAGTGATTTTAAGGAATTTGATTACGTATTAACTATGGATAAAGACAATTATAATAGTTTACAATATTTCTGCCCACAAAAATATCAGAAAAAATTACGTTTATTTCTTAGTTTTGCTCCACAATTAGGGGTACAGGAAGTACCTGATCCCTATTTTGGTGAAGGTGATAAGGGGTTTGAATATGTATTGGATTTGGTAGAAGCTGCTAGTGCTGGATTATTAGTTGAAATTCGTCAGCAACATCTCGATTGAAATCAACGCGCCCGATAAGTAATACGACCTTTGCTCAAATCATAAGGCGTTAATTGCACTGTTACTTTATCACCAGTTAAGATGCGAATATAGTGTTTACGCATCTTTCCTGAAATGTGCGCAGTAACAATATGCTCATTTTCTAATTTCACTCTAAACATCGTATTTGGTAAAGTTTCTGTAACAATACCATCCATTTCAATACTTTCTTCTTTTGCCATATAAATCTCATTAGTTTGAATATTACCATTAAAAAAAAATAACAGTATATAATACACTAATTTTATATTTTTATCTAGGTTAATTAAGATTTTACATTTTTTATTGAAATTTAATTTAGTTTAAATACACGTAATATATAAATGTTTATTTATTATCGCTAAAAAGGGACTAATTTTTGCTAATTAATAATAAAGCTTTTATATTATAATTTAATCTATTTATAAACAATTTATTCCTTATTGGTAGGATTAGTAATATGCAAAAAATATTTTTATTTGTCAGTTTTTGGTTATTTTTAAGCGGTTGCGGTGGTGGTTATTTGCCTTCTATTAAACACACTACTAAATCGCCTTGGATACATTTTGAAGAGGCTAAAAGATCGTTTGATATGATTATACCGCATGAAACTACGACTGAAGACTTAAAAAAACTAGGTTTTGACCCATTTGAAACTCCCAATGTAAAATTGGTTACCTATTTGGAATTACTTGAAAGGTTTATGCCTAACCAATCAATCAGCATGAAAGATTTAGACCCTGGAGTGCAATCTTGTTTAAGCGTGAGAGAACTTTGTCAAGGTTATGAAGTAACTCCTCAAATGCTTAATTCGGAGCGTTATGGTAGTGTTTTTATGGATTTACTTAATTTTAGGCGTAAAACGATTACTACTGGTTGGAAATTTAATGCTTTAATTGTATTAAAAAATGAATTAGTGGTACATAAAATATGGGGCGGTGAACCAAATGTTTCTAAATTTGAAGACAAAAGAAATCCATTGGGTCCATTGCAAGATATTCATAAAGTAATGCCACCAATTAAGATTTATTAATGATGATGTCATTAATTTTTATAAAAAAGTAGATGTAAGTTTATTGAATGCCATAAAATAACATAACCCAACAACTGATTCAAAATGTTGGGTTATGTTCTACTTGGTAAATAGTTACTTATTTCGTAATTGCTCACTCCCCCCAACCT
>JAGLFE010000076.1 GCA_023144675.1 Thiomargarita sp.
GCATCAATCGTGTTCTTAATTCGCATTTAAAGTTAATTGGTAGATAGTTACCATATTTTTAAAGAAGAAACTATAATTTATATCCATTAAATATGCGTTTAAACTATTTTGAAACAGGAAAAAATATATGCTAGGTGATTTTACAATTTTCGTACTTATTTTTCTAATACTGGCAGTTTTGCTGGTTTTTATGGGGGTAAAGTCAGTTCCCCAAGGGCAACATTGGACGGTAGAACGTTTTGGCAAATATACAAAAACTTTAGACCCCGGCTTGCATCTTATTGTGCCTGCTATTGAAATCATTAGTAGAAAATTGAGTATGATGGAAGAAGTAATGGATATACCTGCTCAAGATGTAATTACTAAAGATAATGCTTTGGTACGAGTTGATGGGGTGGTGTTTTTTCAAATTATTAATGCGGCTCAAGCTGCTTATCAAATTACTAACTTGAATGATGCGATTTTATATTTAACCATGACTAATATACGTAATGTACTTGGTTCAATGGTTTTGGATGAGGCTTTGTCTAAACGAGATATTATTAATTCAAAATTATTGCGTATTGTTGATAATGCGACTAATCCTTGGGGGGTAAAAATATTACGCGTTGAAATTAAGGATATTTCACCACCACAAGATTTAGTTGAAGCCATGGCAAGGCAAATGAAAGCCGAGCGTGATAAACGGGCTTTGATTTTACAAGCTGAAGGGCATAGACAAGCGGAAATTTTACAAGCAGAAGGTGAAAAACAAGCTATTATTTTAGAAGCTGAGGGGCGTAAGATAGCTGCCTTTCGTGATGCTGAAGCTAGAGAACGGTTTGCCCAAGCTGAGGCACGGTCTGCTTCATTTATTTCAGATGCAATAGATAATGGTAATATGCAAGCCATCAATTATTTAATCGCCATTAAATATATGGGTTCGGTTAATAATTTAGCGACTTCAGAAAATACTAAGTTAATGTTAATGCCTTTAGAAACGGCTGGTATTATCGGAGCTTTGGCTGGTATTAAAGAAGTTATTAAGGCTGGTACTTTTCCATAAATAATATTATTGAGGTAGAAAAAAATGATTCAAATTAGTTATTGGTATTGGTGGGTATTAGCTAGTTCATTATTGGTGCTGGAGTTTTTGCTATTAGGTACTTTAGGCTCATTTTTTTTATGGCCAGCGATTGCAGCCGCTATTATTGGTTTTCTAACTTTGCTATTCCCAATGTTAAGTCTTGAATATCAGGTTATGATTTTAGCTATGGTTTCAATTGTAAGTGTAATGATTGGGCGTTTTTATGTTGGTAAACATCCGTTAAGTAACGACCAACCTTTTCTTAATAGACGCGGTTCTGAATTGGAAGGCAATATTTATCCTGTTGTTGAGGCAATTGAAAATGGAGTAGGTAGAATTAATGTTGATGATAGTAGTTGGCGAGTTGAAGGTCCAGATTGTCCAGTTGCTACTTTAGTTAGGGTTGTAGTTGCAGGTGATTTGGCTTGTCTTCAAGTTGATTTAATATCGGAACAGCAATCAGTTAAACAAGTTACAAAATTACAGTCAATTATTAATAATGCCAGAAATCGGTAAATGCTTTAAATGCCAAATTAAGAGTTAAAAATATGCTATTCCTAAATAAAGTAGTGATGGTCTCAAAAAACTTATCAGGTTTAGCACTACCTATTTTAGGACTACCATTTTATAAATCACAAAAATCACCGACAAGGAACCAAACCATGCTAAAAAACCTCATTTATTTCATATTATTAACTTTTGGAATAGCAACCACCGCCCAAAACAACCCATCCATCCTGCAAATCGACCCGGGCGGACATAAAGCAGTAATTAGAGATGTTGTGTTTACTGCCGACGGTCGCTATTTAGTTTCGGCTAGTAATGACAAGCTGGTTCGAGTTTGGGACCTAGAAACTGGGAAAACTGTTAGAACCATCCGCGGACAAATCGGTGCTGGTTCTGAAGGCAAAATTTTTGCGATGGCTTTGTCGCCCGATGAGCGGTGGTTAGCTGTGGGGGGATGGA
>JAGLFE010000077.1 GCA_023144675.1 Thiomargarita sp.
AACCTGTTAGGTCTTTGATACCTGACAGGTTTTTTGAGACCATCACTACTTTGTTCAGGACTACCTAGATTTTTATTGCATTGTTGAATTATTAGTTGCCGAACTAAGTTGTTGCGCTAATACTTTAGCCATTACAACTCCTAAGCGTTCCGCAAAACGATCTAAATAATTAGGACGTTTAGTAAAATCTTTTATTTTTTTAACTTTTATAATTTCACGTGCAACATAACTACTACTACCAATACCATCTATTAAACCTATTTCTATAGCCTGTTTGCCCGTCCAAATTAAGCCAGAAAATAATTCTTGGTTTTCTAATAGTTCTAATTGACCTCGAGCTTCTAAACTCTTTTTACGCCCTGCCTTTACCGTTGCAATAAATTGTTCATGCACATTTTGTAATAAATTTTCAATATGTGCCACATTTTTATCATTTATTGGTGAAAATGGATCCAAAAATCCCTTGTTTTCACCCGCAGTAAATAAACGACGCTCTATACCCAAATTTTTTATTGCATCTACAAAACCGAAACTATTTATTAACACACCAATTGAACCAACCATACTAGATTCATTAGCATAAATTTCATCTGCCGCCACGGCAATATAATAACCGCCTGATGCACAAATATCGCTAACTACAGCATACACAGGAATATCAGGATGTTTTGCCTTCAACCGAGTTATTTCATCATTAATATAGGCGGATTGAACTGGGCTACCACCAGGACTATTAATCCGAATAATTATACCAGCAGTTTTTTTATCTTCATAAGCATTCCTCAAACTAGCCACAATTTGATCAGCATTGACCTCACTATCCGTAGAAATAATGCCTTCTATTTCAATCAAAGCAGTATGTTTTTTATCACTAGTAATAATATCTCCATCTAATTCATCCAAAAATCCCCATTCCAAATTCATAAAAGTCCAAGAAATGAGAAATAAATAACTAAAAGTTAAAATAAAGAAAAAAGTACGCCATCGCCTTGCACGCCGTTGTTCATTAAGAGCTGCAAATGCAAGACGATTTAATACATCACGTTCCCAATCGGGATTAGAAGATTTTTTTGATTCTGCGGAAGATAACATAAATTATGGAAACCTCTTGTTTATAAACTTATATATATATTATACTACAAATATTTGAAAATAAAATTTTAAACCATTTTCAATAAAAAAAATTAATAATTTAATTAATATCTTAATTAATTAAGGATTGGACTATAGATATAGTGTTATTAATTTTCTTTAAAATTTTTTAGTAATTTAGTATGCAATAACATTTTAAGGTAGTCCTGAACAAAGTAGTGATGGTCTCAAAAAACCTGTCAGGTATCAAAGACCTAACAGGTTTAGCACTACCTATTTTAGGACTACCCATTTTAAATATAGTAATTAATTAGTTAAAAAATACTAAATGACTTTTATTCATTCTTAAATCTAAAATAAGTTACAATATTAAGCTAGCAATTTTAAATATATTTTAACACGTATTATGAATGAGGTACAATAAATACTCATTTAAGTTTTTTTTAAGCGTAATTTATTTAAAATTTGTTGTAAAGTTGTTGGTAATGGTGCTTGAATGGCAAGATGATAATTAATATCAGGAATAGAAAATTCTAATTTCGTAGCATGTAAAAATAGACGTTTAAGTCCATAATTATGCATATATTGGTTAAACTCTTTATCACCATATTTTTGATCACCAGCAATAGGATGACCTCCATAAGTAGCATGTACACGAATTTGATGAGTACGACCTGTTTGAGGATAAACACGTAATAAAGTTGCAGTAGGAAATGATTGCTCAACATGGAATTTGCTAATAGCAGATTTACCATTATTGTTATCAACCAATACCATTCGCTCACCAGATTGCAAGATATTTTTTTTAAGCGGCGCATCAATGTGAGTTATATTTGCTTGCCACCGCCCTTTTACCAGCGCAAGATATTGTTTATGTATTTTTCCTTGACGCAGTAAATCATGTAATCTTCTTAACATACTGCGTTTTTTGGCAATCATTAGACAACCAGAAGTATCTCGATCTAAACGATGAGCTAGTTCTAAATAAGGCATATTAGTTAATAAGGAACGTAAACCTTCAATAACACCAATATTAATATGATTACCGCCATGCACTGCCATACCAGGCGGTTTATTGATAATAAGTAAATATTTATCTTCATATATAATATTTTGAGCCAACTTTTTTTCTAAAATCGGATCGGAATCTGCTAGTATTTTAGGCTGATATTGTATAGGTGGCAAACGTAATAAATCATTCGCCTTCAAACGATAAGTTGGTTTAATACGACCTTTATTTATACGTACTTCACCCTTGCGTAAAATTCGGTAAATATGGCTTTTAGGTACGTTCTTAAAATAATTAAGTAAAAAATTATCAATACGTTGTCCTGCTTGATCTACCGTTATTTTTAAATAGGTAACAGATTGAAAAGAATTTGTCTCTGATAAGTTCATAATAATTAATAATAAATACAGCTAATATATTTAAAGCTTTTTAGCTTAAATACAGGTAACTATCTACCATAGTTAAGAAATACGTATAAAATGTAGGATGTTGCTGAGGAACGAAGCGCATCAATCGTGTTAAAATTTTTCGCATTTAAAGCTTAATTGGTAGATAGTTACAAATACAGGATATTGCAAAATTATGTTATTGTAAAATAATAAATAATTTTTTTATTTTTCAATAGATTAATTATTTTAACAGCGATAGAAAATATTCTGTAGTTTCTAATATTTTTTTTTAGAAATGTTTGCTTGACTAATAAACTACAATAACCAGCACTACATTTTTAAAATTAACAAAAATCACCTTAATATAGATACATTTTATCCTGAAAAGGACACAACAAACAACCAAATAATATAACAATTATACCTTAAAGCAAATAGTTTCTGAAAATAATAACCAAAAATAATTACAAATATCTTTCAGTTAAACATATTGCTTTTTCGGAAAATATTATTTTAAATAAGGTAAATATTTATTTAATTATTCCTATCATAAAACCCACAAATATTTAGGAATAAATATTAAAGAACAGATGTATTAAAAAATATCTCAAAATTTAGCAATTAATCCATACAAATTATCTTGCTAGGTTATATATTTGTTCAATAACTTTTTTAAAATGATTTTTCTGGGCATTTAAGTATTATAAAGGACAAAATTTTAATGAAAAGAATTCTAATCAATGCTACTCAGCCAGAAGAATTGCGTGTTGCAGTGGTTGATGGACAAAAATTAGACAATTTTGATATTGAAACAACAAGTCGAAAGCAAACTCGTTCTAATATATACAAAGCTAAAATTACTCGGATAGAACCTAGTCTTGAAGCCGCTTTTATTGATTTTGGCGTAGATAGGCATGGATTTTTGCCATTAAAAGATGTAACACGTAGCTATTTTGCTGAAGAAGAAAAAACTACGGAACCAGCAAATTCAGACGAATCTGCAAGCAAAAAATCTGATAATAATTATCCAGTTCGTAGAAGTATAAAAGATGTATTAAGAGAAGGGCAGGAAATTATTGTCCAAGTTGATAAAGAAGAACGGGGTAATAAAGGTGCTGCATTAACTACTTTTGTCAGTTTGGCTGGTAGATATTTAGTACTTATGCCTAATAATCCACGAGCTGGTGGTGTTTCTCGGCGTATTGAAGGTGAAGATCGAAGTGAAGCACGAGAAGCATTAGGTAATTTAGATATACCAAATGGTATGGGTTTAATATTACGTACTGCTGGGGTTAATAAAACTGTTGAAGAACTTAAATGGGATTTAGAATATTTACTGCAATTATGGAAAGCTATTAAAATTTCCGCAGAGCAACATCCCGCTCCATTTCTGATTTATCAAGAAAGTAATGTTATTATTCGTGCGATTCGTGATTATATGCGCGAGGATACCAATGAAATTTTAGTTGATAACCAAGCTATTTATGATGAAGCTTTTTCTTTTATGCAACAAGTAATGCCACAACATCTCGATAAAGTGAAATTTTATCAAGACCAAGTGCCATTATTTACTCGTTATCAAATTGAGAGTCAAATTGAATCTGCTTTTCAGCGAGAAGTGAAATTACCTTCTGGCGGTGCAATCGTGCTTGATCATACGGAGGCTTTGTTGTCGATTGATATTAATTCCGCACGGGCTACTAAAGGGGTTGATATTGAAGAAACTGCATTAACTACTAATTTAGAAGCTGTTGATGAAGTTGCTAGACAATTACGTTTACGAGATTTAGGTGGATTAGTTGTCATTGATTTTATTGATATGTTAAGTCATCGAAATCAGCGAGAAGTTGAAACTCGTATGAAAGATTCGGTCAAAATGGATCGAGCAAGAGTTCAAATCGGTCGAATTTCTCGCTTTGGTTTATTGGAAATGTCTCGGCAACGGCTACGTTCTTCCTTAGGGGAATCAAGTCAGATTGTTTGTCCACGTTGCAATGGTCAAGGTAGTATTCGGGGAGTTGAATCTTTATCCTTATCTATTCTGCGTTTAATCGAAGAAGAAGCAATGAAGGATAAAACCAGTAAATTAATTGTAAAAGTGCCTGTTAAGGTAGCCACTTATTTGCTGAATGAAAAACGTATAATGCTGTTGGAAATTGAAGAACGTCAGGAAATTAATATTGTTTTAATACCTGATATCAATATGGAAACGCCTTTATACGAGTTGCAACGGGTAAGAACAGACACTAGGGAAGATAGTCGTAAAGAAAAAATGAGTTACAACTTTATTGTTCCTAAAAGTGAGTCAACAGAGCATTATAACCCAAATCCAAAAAATGAGTCTCCGACATCTGAACCGACTGTAAAAGGTGTTGTTCATACTACTCCACCACCTCAACCTGCTGGGAAAAAATCCAGTTCTTTAACTAATATATTTAAAAAAATATTTGCTAAGAAGGAAAAACCAAAAATAGAAAAACCCGTGGCTTTACCTAGTGAATCTAACGAATCTAGTGAATTCAGTGAATCTAATGAATCTAATGAATCTAATGAATCCAGTGAATCTAATGAATCCGGCGATTCTACTTCTTCATTATCTTCGGTTTCACGCAGGCGACCATATAAGCCCAAAAAATCTAAACGTGGACGTAATTTAAAAATGCGTTCTACTAATCTTGCTACTTCTACTTCCGAAAAGGAGGTTTCAAAAAAAAAGGAAAAGGATAACACTAATTCTGTTTATATACGTCGTACTCGTCGCCGTAATAAAACAGATACAGATACCAATTCCTAGTTAGAAATATAAGGCAATTCCCAAAATTTTTATTTTTTAGGAATTGCCCAAGATATTGCGAACCAAATTAAATCTTTAAGTTTTTAATTAAACTAAAGATTTAAATTTCAATAACTTACCCAATTAATTAATTATCTTAAATAGGAAAATCTGCTTATGTATTCTTTTTTATGCAAAAGTTTTATTATGTTAATTGCTATTATTTTAGCACCGTCAGTTATAGCTTTAGATATAACATCTTGCTATTATAAAGTAGTAAAAGTCCAAGAAAATGATGTTTTAACAGTTCGGTTTGGTCCAGCAACTAAATATGAAAAAGTTGGTATAATTCCATATAACGGTATCAAAATAAGGATTATGGGAGATGAAATTAAGATTAACAAATCCAAATGGGTGCCAATTCAACATAAAATTATAGCAGGATGGGTTAATTTAGGTTTTTTGAAAAAAGATTGTGAAACAACTAGGCAAAATTCGCCTGTTTTTCATGTAATTAAATTGGGTGATACTATATTTAGCCTCAGTCGCCGTTATGGTTATAATATTGCTGAAATTGCGAATTGGAATAATTTGCAACCTCCCTATTCAATTAAAGAAGGTCAATCATTACGTGTTTCCCCGTTAGTAATATTGAATCAAAGTTGTTTGTATCAAGTCATCAATGTTGATGATGACGATATGCTTTGGATACGTGCAGATGTTGACCCGTACGCTAAAAGACTTGGCGGTATTCCCCATGATGCTACCGATGTACAAATAATAGGCGAAATACAGAAAAAAGATGATATGTCTTGGGTTCCCGTCAAATACAAAGGTATAACTGGATGGATTAATCAAGTTTTTATTAAAGAAAATTGTGAATAAAAAGCTTTAGATTTAAACTCCTAATTAATTTTAGGAGTACAAAGTTTTAAAATTTCCCAAATTATCCAACCTTTTCCCCCCAGTAATATTCGTAATATCTTTAGCAAGTTTTAGCTTATTTAAGCTGGTTATTCACTGTAATTGTCAAAATCAAATATAGAAGGAGTTAATCTATGAAACGGAAACTAATAAGCTTTGACTGGGCTATCAAAAAAATTTTAAGAAGTAAAGCTAATTTTGGCATTTTAGAAGGTTTTTTAAGTGAATTATTGTTCAATGATATAAAAATCATAGAAATACTTGAAAGCGAAAGTAACCAAGAAACAGAAAGAAATAAATGTAATCGTGTTGATATAAAAGTTAGGGACAATAATAATCAAATTATTTTAATCGAAGTACAATATTCAAGAGAACTGGATTTTTTGTTTCGGATTTTATTTGAAACTTCTAAGTCAATTTCGGAACATTTGGAAGAAGGACTAGCCTATTCAAATGTGGTTAAAATAATTTCTATTAATATTTTGTATTTTGATTTTTGTCAAGGCAATGATTATATTTATCATGGAACTACTTCATTTATTGGTCTGCATAATAAAACCATGCTACAGTTAAATGAATCCCAGAAAAAACTATTTAAACTCGAAAAAATTGCCGATATTTTTCCTGAATTTTACATTATAAATATCAAAAATTTTGATAACCAAGCTCGAGATACTTTGGATGAATGGATTTATTTTTTGAAAAATGAGGAAATCGAAGATAATTTTCAAGCTAAAGGATTAAAAGAGGCAAAAGAGAAATTAAATGTGCTAAAAATGAATTCTTCGGAAAAATTAGCTTATGAACAATACCAGAAAACCCTGCATCGTGAATCTAGTCTCTATGAATCTACCTATATTTTGGGTAAATCCGAAGGAAAAGTCGAAGGAAAAGAGGAGGAAAAAAGAGAAATCGCTAAAAAAGGTAAACAGGAAGGTATTCCAATTAAAGTGCTTACTTTAATGACTGGATTATCAAAAGATGAAATTGAAAATTTATAACATTTTTTTAAATGAAATATTTGGTAGTCCTAAAATAGGTAGTGCTAAACCTGTTAGGTCTTTGA
>JAGLFE010000078.1 GCA_023144675.1 Thiomargarita sp.
GCACTACCTATTTTAGGACTACCCTTTTCCATTTCTTATTTAGCTGATAAGATAATTACTTCCAATCTTTTAAATTATATTTCTGCAATATTTTCTCCAGTTGCCCTGACTTTCTTAATTGTTCCATTTTATTGTCAAATTCATTAGCTAATTTTTGTGCAAAAGGTGTTTTTTTGGAAATGGCAATATATAAGGGCAAAGGATCATTTGCGTTACCAGCTGCTTTAATTTTATCAGTTATGTCCATTTTCATAGCATAGTATTGCACAACATTATAGTCCTCATAATAAGCAGAAATTCGTCCAGCTAGTAATTTTCGCAGGCTTCTTGTTATTACTGCATTTCCCGAGAGATAACTAAATTTACTTTTATTTGGAAAATCTTCTAATGCAGTGTATTCTAGCCCATTTATTAAGCCTAATCTAATACCTTCCAGGGAATCTAATCCTTCAAATCGCCATTCATTATTACGTTTAACAAAGAAACTCATTAAGCTAGTTCCAATTGTTTCCTGCGGAAATATAATATTTTCTTTTTCTTTATCGGTAAAATCAATTTTAGCAGTAACAAATATTATGTCAATTTTCCCAGTTTTTAACATAAGTATAAGTAATGATCTTACATAGGGCATTTTTCTAAAAAGAAGTTTATGCTCGCTGAAAATAATTTTAACTATTTCAGTAGCATAACCCTCTTCTTGTGAGTTAGATAAATCACTGAAAGGAAGATAGGGGTCTATAATAATTTCAAGGGCAGCGGCTATTACGTTTACCTGCATAATAGATACTAAAAGTATGGTTGTTATGAATAATTTTTTCATTTTTTTATTTTCTCTTAGGAAGTTCAAAAATTGTCTAAATTGTTTGTTAGTAATGCGAATGCAGAGTTAAAATTTTTAATTTTCAATAAATTCAACATCTTACATTTTTAACTCTTAATTGGCATTAAAAAGAAAAAAGGTCAGGAACATTTATCTCTGTTTGAACAATTATTTTCCAATTTGATTAGTCGAATACGTCAACCTATCGAATCTCCTTTTAATTGGATTCAAAAAAAACTAATATTTAAATCGCTTCCAAGGTTAATTTTTATAAAGGTTTAATGGTTCATGTTTTTGGCAGATTTTCTGCGGCTATGTTTTTATTGGCTCTTGACTCTTAATTCGCATTCAAAAATATTTCATCACGATGCTGTTGAAAAAATTGTAAGGTATTATAAACGGCAGAAACCACTGCACGAGGAGTAATAGTTGCCCCAGTAAATTGGTCAAATACTCCTCCATCACGTTTAACTCTCCAATCTTTTTCCTCTAAATTTTGTAAAGAATGACCATTAAATCCCAAAATCCAATCAGAACGTCGTTCATCTATACTATCACTTAACCCTGGTGTTTCTTGATGTGAAACTACTCGCACGCCCATTAAAACACCTTCATAACTAATACCAATTAATAAATTAATCGCACCATTATAACCATTGGGGGCAACTGAATTTAACACCGCTGCAACTGGTTGACCTTGTTTACGCGCCCGATATATTACAATCGGTTTATCAGACCCTAATAAAGTTTCATTCCGCATATAATGAATATCCTCAAATAGATCATTATCATATTGATCACGAGGAACTAAGCTACTTAGGGTTTGTAATAAGGCAGCCCGCTCATTAGCTTTAATCTGTTCGTATGTTATTTGAAAAGTAAAAGCAACTAACCCTCCACCTAAAATTGCAAAAAAAGCTAGTAAAATAGCCATTTGTATCATTTTTTTAACTAACATAAATTTCCAAAATCTTAATGTCCAAATACGCGGGGTTTAGTATAATAATCAATTAATGGAACTGCCATATTCATCAATAGAACAGCAAAGGCAACACCGTCTGGATAACCGCCCCAAGTGCGAATAATATAAATTAACAAACCAATGCTAATACCATAAATTATACGACCTCGATTGGAAGTGGCTGCAGTAATGGGATCGGTTGCAATAAAAAATGCGCCTATAATCGTACCACCGCTAATAATATGGAATAAAGGTGAGGGATAAATATCGGAATCGAATAAGAAAAACAAACTTGAAATTAAAAAAACTCCACTCAAAACCGCAATTGGAATATGCCACGTGGTTACTTTTTGGTAAATAAGCCAACAACCGCCCAGCAAAAAAGATAATCCAATCCATTCCCAGCCAGCCGCCACAAAATTACCAAATAGTGGATCGTTCATAATTTCCCCAACGGTTTTGAATTGCGTTAAAGCTGTTTTCATAGTATCCAATGGTGTGGCACTGGTAATAGCATCTAATGTAAATCCAATAGGTTGTCCAATAAAAATAATATTTATACTTTGCATTAAGTCTGGATAATGTCCGCTTAATGAGGCTAATGCTGGCCATTGAGTCATTTCAACGGGGAAAGAAATAAGTAACATGGCATAGGCTGCAACGGTGGGATTAAAGGGATTATAACCCAGTCCGCCGTATAAATGTTTAGCAAAAATGATGGCAAACCCAGTTGCTAATACTGTCATCCACCAAGGTAAAAATGGCGGTAGAGCGGAAGATAATAGCCATGCGGTTACTAAAGCACTACCATCGGTTAAAAAAGGTTTAATCGGGCGTTTGCGTAACCAAAGCATAGTCGCTTCACAAATTAATGCTGTTATACTAGCAATAACGATGTTGACAACGATACCCCAGCCAAAAAAGTAAACGTAGGTAATAATGCCAGGAATTAAGGCATAAAGTACTTGCCGCATTACTTTTGATACGCTATTATCATGGTGCAAAAAAGGACCGGCAGATGTGTTAAATTGCATAATTGCTAGTTAAAAATAATTTCGAGGTTTATATTTATAAAATAACTGTGTTATTGCGTAATATTTATACGTGTTCAACACTTTGCTTCGTTGTTTGTGGTTTTTCATCTATTAACATAATAATACGTGCATGATGACCATACAAAGTTTTATATTTTATAGGTAAATGAATATTACCATTTTGAGCAATATCAGTTTTCCATTCTACAGCTTGCATAAAAATTATCCTTTAGTCAAATTATTTTTCAGCATATTACTTGCCCATGATACCACAGTTCATATTCGCTAATATCTATACTATCATTCCAAATCACAGCATAACCACCTTTTTCTACTTTAACTGATTTGAAAAGAACAGGATTTTTCAATGGCTCAAACATTTCTTTATTAAAAAGTAGAGAAACATCATATTTTCTTTTTACTTGATTATCGAACTTAACTATTAAAACATGGTTATCTATGGCGTATGCTGAAATGATTTTTGAATGTTTCATCTTTTTTCAACTCAACGGGGGTAGTTTATGAAATTCCTGTGTATTCCACATTTTTTCTAATTTGTGTTTGTTTAATGTTGCCCATTCGATTACAAGCTTTTTTGCTCTTTTTGGCAAATCACCTTCAATCATTTCTAAAGTTTCTATATTAAACAAACCTACGTATTCACCATAAATAGCATGAAAATGTGGAGGAGGGTGATCACCAAAAAATAATTTAATTATAATCCCATAGAATCGTGTAATTTCAGGCATAAATAAATTTCCTTATTGTTACATTAATTTTCTAACTTCTTTTAAAATGTCATTACTTTTTTACTGGGGGGTGATAAATATGTTATGATTTTATCTATTTTTGCACCCTGTTTTTATTCCGCTCTATATTTATTTTACTTATTAATTAAGTACTTAAAGTACGAAGAATAAAATCAGGATGAAAAATTATTGACCATTTTTTGATAAATTTATCACCCCACTTTTTTACTAATTTTCCTTCTATTTAAGCCATCAAAAAGATTTTGTTGCCATTTGGGTTTGTGTATAATCAAATTTTTACTTTTGAATCAACGCAATAAATTTTTCAATTTTAACCATTCCAAGATAACAATTTAGTATTTCAAAATCAGTTTTAATTTATGTAGCACGCCCCAAACGCCGATACCGCTTATCAAAAACAGAAAATAATCCACCCAACGCCATCAGCAAGCCACCAATCCAAATCCAGCGAATAAACGGTTTATAATAAATGCGGACACTCCAAGCACCATTACTTAACGGTTCTCCCAAAGCAACATATAAGTCGCGGGTAAATCCCCAATCTATTGCCGCTTCCGTCATCGGCATGGTTTGTACTTGGTAAGTTCGTTTTTCGGGATATAAAACTATTACTTCCACATTATCCTTCGATATTTTAACAGTTGCTCTTTCTGCTTCATAGTTAGGACCTTTGTTATTTTCAGTACCTTCAAACAGAAATTGATAGCCAGCTAAATTTAGCAATTTATTAGGTTCCATGCGAACATCTTTTTCAATACTAAAAGTATTAGATATAACAACCCCAACCACAAACACGGCTACCCCAATATGCGCAATCGTCATACCGTAAAAACTCATAGATAAATTCCGCAATTGCCTTTGATTATTTTTGGTTATCCACAATTTATTCCACAAATTTTGCAAACCTGTTAATGTAATCCAAATTGCAACGGCAATGCCTGGAAAAACAATTAATCCCGCTTTACCGATGAACATATAAGGTATGGCTAAACCTAATATAATACTGATAGCGAAAGTGTAACGTAATTGGACGAATAATGATTTAACATTATCATTTTTCCAGCGCATAATTGGACCAATGCCCAATAAAAACATTAAAGGCGCAATAATCCAAAAAAATACCACTGAAAAATAAGGAGGTCCTACTGAAATTTTACCCTTGCCTAAAGCATCTATGAACAGCGGATATAAAGTACCTAATAATACGCTGGCGCAGGCGGTTACTAGTAAAATATTGTTGACTAGCAAAAAAGTTTCTTTTGAAAACATGCCGAAATAGCCACCTTTACTAACTGTTGGAGCGCGCCAAGCATAAAGTAGGAAGGAAATACCAATTACTATGCCTAAAAACATGAGAATAAAAACTCCGCGTTCAGGATCGGTGGCGAAGGCGTGAACTGAAGTCAATACACCAGAACGAACTAGGAAAGTTCCCAATAAACTCAGAGAAAAGACAATAATTGCTAGTAACACCGTCCAGTTTTTAAATGCACCACGTTTTTCGCTTACGGCTAATGAGTGAATTAGAGCAGTTCCCACTAACCAAGGCATGAAGGAAGCATTTTCTACTGGGTCCCAAAACCACCAACCGCCCCAGCCAAGTTCGTAATAAGCCCACCAACTACCTAAAACAATACCTACAGTTAGAAAAACCCAAGCAATTAAAGTCCAAGGTCTTGACCATCTTGCCCAAGCATTATCTAATTTTCCACCCAATAAAACGGCGATTGAAAAGGCGAAGGCAACTGAAAATCCGACATAGCCCATATAAAGCATTGGTGGATGGACAATTAATCCCGGGTCTTGTAATAAGGGGTTTAAATCTCGTCCATTGGCTGGTATTTGTGAAAGTAATTCAAAGCGGTCAAATGGATTGGAAGTCAATATCATAAAACATAAAAAGCCAATACTTAGAAAACCCATGACAGCAATCATGCGGGTGGCTGTTATTTGCGGTACATTTCGACTAAAAATAGCTACTGCAACTGTCCAAAGGCTTAACATAATTGTCCATAACAGTATTGAACCTTCATGTCCGCCCCAGACACTAACAATGCGGTAAATTAAAGGTAATTCGCTATTAGAATGTCCTGCTACGTAAAGTAAGGAAAAATCATTATTAATAAAAGCGTAAGTTAAACAACCATAAGCGATGGTAATAAAAAATAGTTGTCCTACTGCTGCTGGTTTAGCTACTGCCATCCAATTAGGAATGCCACGTGTCGCTCCAATTAAAGGAAAAATGGTTTGAACTAAAGCCAAACTCAGTGCTAAAATAAGTGCAAATTGTCCAATTTCAGGAATCATATTTTATCTTTTGTGTTAAGTGTTAAAAGTTAAGTAAATATAAAAATTAAAAAGTAGTTTGGTTTAGCAAAGCGTAACCCGATATTATTTTTCGTAGCCATTTTAAAATACTTTAGCTTGAAAATTAAACGGATTGACAATACTTGCGCCGCCTTCCTTATTCCCTCTCGTTACCAAACTAATAAGTTTATCACTACTCTAGTAAAACTGAGGAACAAAACCATAACTTTTATATCATTAGAGAGGGGTGAGAGAATAATGTAGCCATTTGTCAACTTGTAAGTCAATATATCTTCTATCAATTTCTTCCATGTCATGATAATTGACATAACCTTCTCGTTTTAAATCATAAAAATAATTTCCTTGCTTGATGTAGAAATTTGTAATTTGAATTATATTTTCCATATTCTATTGGGTGAAGTATAAACAAAAACGTTTCAATTATTCATCTGTCATTTTTGTCTTCTCAGTAAGTTGCTTATATAGTTAATTATAGCATAAAGTTACGTATTTCCGCACTGGAACATGAAAACGAAATTAAAAGCAGTAAATAATATTGATTTTTAGTAATTGCTCACCCACCCCTAATTTAAGACAAAATAGAGGTTATTTAGGGCAGACACACAGGTCAGCCCCTACAAAACAATTAAAATTGTAGGGGTAAACCTATGTGTTTACCCTATTTAATATATATCATGGGGGGTGAGAAACCAATGGAATTAAAAACCCATCCAGTTCCATAGGTTTCACCTATGGCTATTAATATTTAACCCCATTCGGGGTTGGAATACGTAAATTAAACCCCAACGGGGTTAATGGAATTAAAGTAAATGTTTCTCTTCAAATTCAATTTCAAATTCTTTCAATAATATTTTATATTCATTCAAAAAAGAAATATTTTTATGATGTTCTTCTTGATTCCTGATATATGTAATTAAATTATCTTTCGCATTATACGAATAGGTAAATGCACCATAACCATTTTGCCAATATCCGAAATTCGGAAAAACTTGATTTTCTTTTATGAATTTAGAACTCGCTACCTTTATATCTTTTACTAAATTTGCTAAAGCAATACTAGAATGTAAACTGGTGAGAATGTGAATATGGTTTTCCACTCCATTGATTTGATAAAGATGGCAGTTCTTGTTTTTTAAAATACCCCATATATATCGGAATAATTTTTCTCTGCCTTTCTTAACTAAAGTGAATTCCCTGTTTTTTGTTGAAAAAACGATTTGATACAATATTTGAGTGTAAGTTGACATTTTAAATTTTTTGTTTATCGTATATTATTTATGGCTATTCATATTTAACCCCATTCGGGGTT
>JAGLFE010000079.1 GCA_023144675.1 Thiomargarita sp.
AAAAATATTAGGACTTACGCATTGACAAAAAATATATTTTATGAAACAGTTTAAAATCAATGTTTTAGGTACTTACCAAGTAACTGAAGTTACGCAAATAAAATATAAACCAAGAAAATATAAGACTTTAGATTTTATATCTGTCTGTATTGAATTTTCATAAGCCTTATAATATTTGATTTGCAATTTTTCATATCTGCGTAACTTCAGTTATTGTTTAGGACTCAGGATTTAATAATCTTCTAAAGTTTCTTCAAACTAGTAAAGTCTTAAATTCCTAATAGATTTTAGTTTTGGGTTTTATAAAATCTTCATTCCTTAGTCAGATAAGCATAATAAAAACCATCCATATTATTTTCACCAGGTAAAATTTGCCGCCCATGAGGCATAGTATGTCCCCAATCGGCAACAATCTTTCGTTCTTGGGCATCAGAATGTATTTTCAAAAAATTGGCAATTTGTAAATGATTTTCCTCCGCTAAAACAGAACAAGTAACATATAATAAACCACCGCCTGATTTTAATAATTTCCATAATGATTCAAGCAATTGTTGTTGTTGAATCGCCATTTTTTTAATATCATCGGCTTGTCGCAAATATTTAATATCAGGATGACGGCGAATCACACCCGTAGCTGAACAAGGTGCATCTAGTAAAATACGATCAAATAATTTTCCATCCCACCAAGTATGATCTTTTATATCTGCACATTTTATGATGGCAGATAAATTGAGGCGTTGCAAGGTTTCTGTTAATTTTGTTATTCGATTGGGCTTATTATCTATAGCAACTAAAGTTTTTATCTCATATTGTTCCAATAAATGAGCAGTTTTACCACCAGGAGCCGCACAAGCATCTAAAACATTAGCATCCGTAGGTATATCTAATAGCGTTGCTGCAATTTGAGCCGCTCCATCTTGTACAGAAATCCAGCCTTCTTTAAAACCAGGCAATTGGGTAACCCCTTGTTCTCCTTTAGTAATATCCGTATTTTCTAAGATAATTCCGTTAGTTGTATAAGGAACTATAGTTGCGGTGAGTTGATTTTTTTGTAGCAATGTAAGATAATCGTTGCGGGAAATGATACGTTGATTAACTCGCAAAGTAAGCGGCGGATGCTGATTATTGGCTTGCATCACTTGTTCCCATTGCTCCGACCATTCTTGTTTTAAACGCTCAAATAACCAAAGTGGATGGGATAATCTAATTTGTGCTTTAGCATTTATTTTAGCTAATAAAGTTGTTTGCTGTCGTTGAAAATTTCGTAAAACCGCATTAACCAACCCTTTTGCCCAATTTTTTTCTAAATTTTTTGTTACATTGACGGTTTCTGAAACAGCCGCATGATCTGGAATGCGTAAATATAGTTGTTGGTATAAACCAATCAGTAATAATAGATGAATATCTTGATCTTTAGTTTTAAGCGGTTTGCTAAGTAATTGGGATAATAAGTCTTCTAAATGAATTTGCCAACGTAAAACTCCATAACATAAAATTTTGGTTAAAGCTCGATCACGAGAATCTTTAAGAACGGTCAAATTGTTTTCTAAACAATCGGATAGGGAATGTCGATGTATGATTACTTCGACTAATATTTGAGTAGCGAGACTGCGGGAATTCATAATTTTTAACCTAATTTTAAGCAATGTTATTTTCTAACACAATTAAATTCATCGGCGTAACTTTAGTTATTCAGTTACATTTATAAATAATTAAAAATCTAACAACACAACATAACTACGTTCAATTTCGTAATGAAAATAAGAAGGCAACATCGCCCAATCTCTAGCTTCAACTAAAAAAGGAATCGTAGAATCTTGTAACGCTTCTTCAAAAGCATATCGTTTTGCATTTTCAATGGGTGTTAAATGGGGGCTACGCAATACTAGGTCTAAATCACTGCCTTCATGGTTACGACCATTAATACGACTGCCATAAGCCCACACTTCAATACCTGGCAAATATTTTCGCAACAAGAATTTAATCTGTTGACGATGCTGGGAACGTAAATTTAAGTGATCTACATTAATATTCATGTTAATTATTCCAATAAAAATATCTTA
>JAGLFE010000008.1 GCA_023144675.1 Thiomargarita sp.
CAGCATCCTACATATAAACATATTTCCTAAATAAACGTTTAGAATAATTTGTGTTAAAATATTTTTATACTAAAATAATAGAGAATGTTTATATTAATTTTGCAAGAATTTAAATAAGCATATAAAAATATTCTAACTTAAATAATGCTATTTTATATAATAAAAGCATCTTAAATAAAAAATGGCTACCAATAATCTATGTTGAAACAAAACTTAACAATTGTAAACAAACTAGGATTACATGCAAGAGCAGCAACTAAATTAGTTAAATTAGCTTCTTCTTTTGAAAGTGAAGTACAAGTCAAGCGTCAACAACGTGAAGTAAACGGCAAAAGTATTATGGGTGTCATGCTATTAGCAGCTAGTAAGGGTAGCAATATAGAATTAATTATAGATGGTATTGATGAAGAACCAGCTATGAGTAAACTATGCAATTTAATCAATAGCGGATTTGGAGAATCTGAGTGACTTTTACTCTACATGGTATTGGAGTTTCTAAAGGAATTGCGATTGGAAAAGTCCATATTATTGAACATGAATTTTTAGAAATTCCTGAATATTGTTTACCCAAATATGCTTTAAAAGAAGAAATTATTCGGTTTGAAAATGCTATTATAACTGCACGCCAGCAATTATATTCCATTAGCAAAAGAATACCCAAAAATTCAACTGTTGATGTTGCCGTATTTATTGATGCACATTTACTTATGTTGGAAGATAGTTTATTAACCAAAATTCCGATAGATTTAATTCATGAACACCAATGTAATGCAGAATGGGCTTTAAAAGTACAATCCGATAATATTATTCAAGCTTTTAATAGCATTGATGACCCCTATTTAAGTGCGCGTAAAAATGATGTAGAACAAGTTGTTACTCGTGTCCAACGTGTATTATTGGGTTATCCAGATAAATCAGAACTTATTGTCGAAGATTTAAGTAATATGATTGTATTAGCTGATGATTTAAGTCCGGCTGATACTATTTTAATGCAACATAATGGAATTTATGCTTTTGTTACAGAATATGGAGGAACAACTTCTCACACCGCAATTTTAGCACGTAGTTTAGGAATTCCAGCTATTGTTGGTTTGCGACAAGCACGTCCTTATATTAAACCAGATGACGTAATTATTGTTGATGGTTTAACTGGAACAGTAATTGTTGATCCTGGTAAACGTTGCTTACGCTATTATCGAATGCGTCAACATGAAGCTAGGCGTTATCGTGATAGTCTATCTAAAATCAAGAATGCACCGACTATAACTCTTGATGGGGTGCGAATTAATTTGCAAACTAATATTGAGTTTCCCGAAGATATGTTAGCGGTGAAACGTGTTGGTGGCAAAGAAGTTGGTTTATACCGCACTGAATTTTTATTTATGAATCGAATCGAACCACCAGATGAAGAAGAACATTTAGCTGCTTATACCCAAGTAATTAATGCTTTAAAAGGTGGAGTGGTTACTATACGAACTCTTGATTTAGGAGCGGATAAACAAATTGTTGATAATATCAATTATACTAAATCTTCTATTGTCAATCCAGCATTAGGTTTACGTGGGATTCGTCTATGTTTGAAAGAACAAAAATTACTTAAATCCCAATTGCGGGCTATTTTAAGAGCTTCCATATTAGGCAATGTGCAGATTATGATTCCAATGGTGAGCGGGTTGCAAGAACTTATCCAAGTTCGGCATATTTTTAATGAAGTTAGAACTGATTTAAGCAAAAAGTCAATTAAATTCGATCCAGATGTGCCTTGTGGCGTTATGGTAGAAATACCAGCGATTGCTTTATGTATTGATTTAATTGCTCACCAAGTCGATTTTCTATCTTTAGGTACTAATGATTTAATTCAATATACATTAGCTATTGATAGAGGCGATGAAGCAGTTAATTATCTTTATGAACCTTTGCATCCAGCAGTATTACGTTTGATTAAAATAAGCATTGATGCCGCCAATAAAGCCGATAAACCAATTAGTATGTGTGGAGAAATGGCGAGTGATAGTCGTTATGTTCGACTTTTATTAGGCTTAGGGCTGCGAACCTTTAGTGTCAATCCTGAATCTTTTTTGGAAGTAAAAAAAATTATAAATGACAGTAATATTAATAACTTAGAAAAACCTTCTCAGAAAATGCTAAATTTAACTTCCCAAATTGAAGCTACTAATTTATTAGAAATAATTAACAAACGCGATGCTCAACTTTAATTTCT
>JAGLFE010000080.1 GCA_023144675.1 Thiomargarita sp.
TAAATAAATGGACTAATAATTTCTCTGGGAGAAAAATGTGAAATGTGCTATTTGTAAGCATGGCGAAACCAAAACTGGTTTTACCACCATTGTTTTAGAAAAAAATGAAACAGTTTTAATATTTAAACAAGTTCCTGCCTAAATTTGTGACAATTGTGGAGAAGAATACGTTTCATCTCAAATAAATAAGGGCATATCTCTTGAACTATTAAATTTCAAACCCAGTGCAGCATTAGTGAGATTATAAGTTAATCCTAATTAAAATCTATAAAATTAAGGAAAACCTATGGAATATTACCTCAGCGTTGAAGCGGTTAATTTAGACAATTTTATCAGCGATACCGCTGATTTAAGCACCATCCGTGGTGGTGGTCTGCTTTTACTCCATGCCATAGATGCAAGTTTAGTAAGCTGAAAGAAATTAGTACGGGTGCATCTTCTGGTTTATTTAGTCTTACTTCTGATGACAAATTAGATAAAATCCAAAATGATGTTTTCAAGTTTATAAATAACCATGATCAACTTAAACACGCCACTTTTGTTGTTAATATAGTAGCAGCTAGCAAAGACTTTAATGCAGATAAAGAGAAACTAATTGCTTTAAATCGTTGGCAACAAATGCAATCATCGACTATTGTTATTCCAGATAATAATCAACAAAATAAGAAAAATCCAATTTGTGGTATTGACCATATTCGCCCATCTACTAATCGTAAAATCCAAAAAGGTGATGACGAGCCTATTTTCGTCAGCGAATCAGTTTATCAACGGCGTAAATATGGACGTGAACAAAAACAAAAATTTTATGAACAACAAACAGGAATAAAAACTTTACCTGAATTTGTGCTTGATTTGACTGAATTAACTGATGATGAACGTAAAGGAAAAATACAAGGCAATTTGCATCATAAAATGGCGGTTATTTATTTAGATGGTAATGGTTTTGGAAAAATTCAACAGGAAATTTGTCAAGGTGATGACGCAAAGTATGCTTTAGAACTTTTTGATACAAAAATAAAAAATTACCGACATGATTTTTTGCGAAGTTTACTCGAAGATACTATTGGTAAGACACAATGGACTTATCAACATGAAAATAAGCATCGCTTAGAAATTTTACTTTGGGGTGGGGATGAAATGATTTTAGTGGTGTCAGCATGGTTAGGCTGGTGGACTTTGGATTATTTTTTTCAAAAATCTGAAAATTGGCATATCGATGATTCTAACCCGAAAGTAAAAGAATCTTATCCATTAACTCATGCCGCTGGATTAGTTTTTTGCCATTATAAAGCACCTATTCATCGTATTACAAAAGACGACCCTGATTTTTATCCTCGTCGTGATGCCAAAGGCAAACCATATTTACCCGCCAAATCTTTTCGGGGTGCGATTCGTTCCCAAGCTGAACGGATTATTCGTACTTTGGGCGGTCATGTATGTTTTATTGATGAAGTCAAACCAGATTGTAAACCAGTAGAAAAAATGGCTGATGTTGATAGACTTTGTTTAGCTTGTCAATTGTTTGGTGGAACTGGTTGGAAAACGCCGATTAGGATTAGTGATTTTAGATTCGCTAGACTTGAATCCAAACCTAAAATAGAGTTTAAAACTGAAAATAAACTTGCTCAAAAATCAGTAATTAAAACTAAACAAGGTAATTTTACCACAACATTTAAGAAAAAACCTAAGATAGCACCTGTTTTAACTCAAACAAAAGGTGAATTTGAGCAAGATTTTGTCGCCATAGACCGTTTTACTGGAGGCGGTAGCGATCAAGCTAAATTTAAGGCAAGAGTAAGTAATTCACCGCTATTGGAAGGAACTTTGGAAATTGATTTGCAGCGTATTAAACCTTGGGGTTTGGGTTTATTGGCATTGCTTATACGAGATTTAATGGAAGGTGATATTACTTTTGGTTATGGTGCAGCAAAGGGTTACGGACATTGTTATGCCCAGTTATTAGATGGGTCAATTAATTCCTTGCCAAATGCGGAAAAATATCAAACTTGGGAAGATTTCACCTTAAATCCTGATATATCGAAAGAATGGCATAGAAATAAGGCTATTTTGCCAAAATTACAAGACTTCATTAATAATTGTGTAAATGAATTTCAAGAAAAATGTGAATAATTGCATGAAAATTGCTTATGAAGCCAAACTCTGAAATAACTGATGAAATATTCGTTCAAGCAGAACCAATGACTAAGGTTGATCCTGAACCAGTGGAAATGTCAAAATCTACACATGATAAACCACAGAATCAAAAGATATTATCATCTATACAATTTTTTGCTCAACAATCGGACATTAGTTTTGCTTTACTGTTTGGAAGTCGAGTAAATGGGATAACTCATCAGCAAAGTGATTGGGATTTTGCTGTTTGGTTTAATATTTCCTCAGTAAATGAACGTTTTATCCAAAAAGAACAATTGCGTCAACAATTAGCCCAATTATTAGCCACCAATAAAATAGATGTCATTGATTTACAAACGGCTTCATTATCAATCATGTCTTCAGTAGTGGCGAATAATATTGTGTTAAAGGGTGAAGATTTACTAGAATTAATGCTATTTTATAAACGTGTTTGGTCTTTAGAAGAAGACTTTTATTGGCGATTGCAATATGAAAATAGAACTTTATCAAGCTGAAACAGAAAAAATGTGTCGTTTTCACCAAAGCATTTTGGATGAAGCGAGGCAAAGGTTAGAAGCGGGAGACCATTTTTCTAACATGGAGAAACTAGGTATTATTCATGCGTTACAAGTGTTAATTGAAAATGCTATTGGCAAAGCTAAACATTTATTAAAACTCAAAAAGCAAGTTATTCCAGTTTCGGCTTACGATGTGTTTCAGTTATTGCAACAAATTAATCTTATAAGCGATATTGAGAAAAAACAATGGGAGAAAACTATTGGTTTTAGGAATACTGTTGTTTACGAATATATGAATGTTTCTGAAGACATTGTATTTGCTATTGTACGCCAGCAAGAATATCAATTTACCTTGGACTTTTTAAACAAGCCATTTGAAGAATTTTAACATAAAACTACAAGGATTTTATTTAAACAAGGATAAAGCAAAAATGATTTAGAAAATAAGAACTCAATAAAACCTGTCAGGTCTATTTTAAAAGTTTTGATAGTTATTAAATCCTGAGTTCTTAACTTAATTATTTGGTAGTCCTAAAACAGGTAGTGCTA
>JAGLFE010000081.1 GCA_023144675.1 Thiomargarita sp.
AATTTAAGGTTCGCTCTATCAATTTATTTAAGATAATATCTTGTCCAACGGTGGCAATATGTCTCCCTTGTTCGTCATCAATTGGAATTTCCAAAGATACCATCCAAAGATTAACTACGTGGTCAAAATATATTCCAGTCCAAGCAGGTTGCCGATTTGGATTATGTTCTTTATCAGATACGTAAAAATATTCTTCATTGCGGATGTCTAAATCAGCTTCAGCGGTTAATCCCCAAGCTTCACCAGGCCAATAATTAACCACAATATTTTCGGGAGTTAAAAAATAAGTATTAACAAAACGACTCATCCATGCTGGTGCATAATTTGATAACAGCTCGTAAGCAACCACAACTCTTTGACGAATATCGTCATTAATATCTATTTGTTCATCTATAAAAACAGTTGGATATTTAGCTGTGTCAAAATCTGCTATGGCTTGATCACCAATTTGATTACGGGTTGTGCCATCTGACCATTTGGTAAATAATTTTTCAAATGCTTGTTCGTAATCTTGGCTATTCGATTCTTTTAACCGTTGCTGAAATTCTTTTTTGAATAGAGTAAGATTATCTTGAGCTAATTTAAAAATATCGCTTTCTCGTTGTCCTCGTTCAATAATATATTTCTCTAAATGAACTTTTGTTTCTGATTCTAATACTGAAGTTAAATGAGCATGCCAAATAAAAGTAGTTGAAGCAATAATAACCGTTATTATAATGGTAATTCTTAGTAAAATTTTGTAATTAAGTGAAGTTCTTGATGACATTTTTAGATTGTTCATGAGTGAATTAAATTTAAATTATCTAAGTAAATAATTTATACCAGCTATGAAAATTATAATCGTTTACAATTTATTTCTTTTATATTTTTTCATAACTTCGTTTCAATGCTATACAACTTAATGTAAATAAGATAATTCCAATAGTTCCAATAATTAAAGAAATGATAAAAGTTATTGATCCCATATAGCCATCAATTTTATAAATGCCAATATATACAGATACAAGCCCCCAAGACATTATAGCACCAATAATAGAACTAAAAGCTATCCATAACGTTGAGACTATCGTTCCCATAATAGTTTTTAAAACTATCCATGATGTTTGAAATTGGTTACGTGCTAAATGAGTTTTTGCGATAATCAATGAAGATAATATGATAATAAACCATATTCCATAAATATAAGTTTCCAATTTTATATTAAACCTATTGCTGTAAGTAAATTAAACTAAATTTTTATGATGCAAATAACTTTCCACCAACACACTAACTATATGAAAACTAACAATTAATAATATTATCCAAGCAAATATTCCATGTTGCTCTTCGCCGCCCAAGGTAATTAAACCAGTTAATGATTTTACTCTGACCCCAATTGTTTTAGACTATATATTAAAAAAGCCCACATTACCATAACGATAGTGCAGACTTTTGTATGTTGCGAATATTAAGTGCAATTATTCCTTATCTTTTCCTACAGAGAAATAGTTGCTAACTGAAGTTACGCAAATGAATTTAGATGTTAGAGAATATAAGGATTAAATTTAGATACTAAAACCTTTGAATTTTAATAATAAGCTTATTTTCAATTCCGTTTTTTGTTTTTGCGTAACTCAGTTAATAAGATTAGTATTATGAAACTATTGCTTATACAGTGACTACTTTAAGTATTTCATGTGTATTTTCATCAAGTCTTATCAATGCAGATTGAATATATTTTACTTCTGATTCTTCAAAAAAAGGTTCTCCACATTGATCACAAACCCATGCTGGAATAGAATCCCAAGAAATATGATATCCATTTCTATCTACACTGAATGGTACTTTGCCTTTATTCATATCTCCTTTACAATATAAGCATTCCATAATTATTTCCTCATTTTAAAATCAGATGACCATTGTTTTTGATTCGGTATATACACAGTAATAATCGCTAAATATTCATCTTTCGGAGCGCAGACTATATGTAAGTAACGTTCAGCTAAAATATAGCAAACTAAACAACTTTCACCCCTCAAATCTTCAGGATATTCTTCAATTATTTCACCATTAAAAATAGCCTTTTTTACCTCATTTATTGTAATCATTCTATCTGGTCTAGACATTTGTTTAATTGCATGAGGTAAAAACAAAATACGTTTTTTAGCCGATGAAATTATTTTTTCTTTCATAACTTTAAGTTATTGACAAGAGAATAGGTTAAAATATAAAATTAGGTTGTTACTTGAATTTATAAATAGGCAAGTTATAAGTTTTGTGTTAAGAAGTTACCAAAAAAATAGCCACCAGCCATCTCCTAAAAATCCTAACAACTGGTAGCTAAAATTACTTCCTAAAAACTAATGAATATCACGCCAATATTCTTTTTTCAATAATATAGCGAAGATTAAGAAAATAAACAAGAATGCGATTACTTTCCAGCCTAAACTATAGCGATATGCCTTTGCAGGCTCACCGATATAATCAAGGAAATTAACTAAATCACGTACATCTTCCTTAAATATTTTTATTCAAGGATTTGACTTTATTATACAAAGTTTCAGGTGCAATATCAGCTTTTTTATAATTAATACGTATTACATCATTCATATCCCACATAATTTTATCCTTTAATAAGATTAGTATTATGAAACT